>CAJNCH010000003.1:0-180082 GCA_905221225.1 bacterium | reverse complement strand
AGCGTCTTTAGGCGCTGGCTGGTAATTTGGGCTTATAGCCCTGGTACAAACCACCCGTTTGACGGGTGGTCATGATTATTTATTTCAATTTATCCACTTCATAGGTATGAACAAGCTCAAGACCTGCAAAGTTCTGCTGGCGAAGGGCTTCGTAGACAATCATGCAGACGGTATTAGAGACATTGAGGCTGCGGACGTGTTCATCATTCATAGGAATACGGAGAGCCTTCTCAGGATGTTCTCGCATAAAGTCCTCTGGCAAGCCCTTGTCTTCACGTCCAAAGAGAAAATAATGGTCCTCGTCAGTCGATAAATCCACCTCAGAATACACTTTCTCAGCAAATTTCGAAATTAGATAAAGTTTTCCCTTCATCTGAGACATGAAATCTTCTAAACTTTCGTAAAAATAAATCTCTAGCTTATCCCAATAATCCAATCCAGCCCGCTTCATCTTGCGGTCATCGATAGGAAAGCCCATAGGTTTGATGATATGGAGGGGAGAATTGGTCGCAGCGCAAGTACGCGCGATATTGCCTGTATTTTGTGGAATTTGTGGTTCAAATAATACAATGTGATTTGTCATGACTTGCTTCCTTTCACCATTGCAAAAAAATAGCCACACTGCCCGGAGTCAAGCTCAGCAAACAGCGTGGTTAAGGCATCGTTAACTTACCTCACAACAGGTTTGAAGTAAATCAGCGAAACTACTTTCTTAGTATAACACTTTCAGAATCATTGTCAATAGAAACGACTTGATTTTTTCAATTTTTTCAAGCTATTTCCAAGGGTTTCTGGGAGAAAATTCTTAAATATCTGCAAAAATTGCTTACTCTTTTATACTTATCTGTGGACTGGGAATGATGATATTACGACCTCGTTATCTCAAATACTGCCGTATGAATCCACTCGTTATGCATTTGAAAATCATTCTCTATACTTCTACTAAAGGTGAAACCATTTTTTAAAAGCACTCTCTGAGAGGCCAGATTGTCCGTTGACGTCCCTGCGATAATCCTATGTAAACCATAAGTCGTGAAGGCTTTTTCTAAAACGAGGTTAACCGCTTCGCTGGCATAACCTAAATTGCTAACATTTTCCCCAATCCTATACCCAAGCTCTGCTGTTTTTCGATTATTCTCTAAAACACTTAAATTAATTCTTCCGACCATAACGCCTTGCGAATCTCTGATAAGATGCATGTAGACATCCCGATTCGTTTGTTCCGTTAACAATTCCCTCGTAATTTCTTTAAAATCTTCTAAATCAAAATAGTTAGCTGGTCTAGGAGGTAAATTCCGCTCAAAATACTCTCGATTCTCTTTTTCAAAAAAATAGACGTCTAAACTATTTTCTTCAGACAACAGCTCTAAACTGATCATTGTAAATCATCTCCCGTCATTATATACATTCAACATTTTCCCATGTTTACACAAAATGAAATTAACACGATTTAAATAAGTACTTTTACTATTTTATATCGTCTCTACATTATGACACTGAACTTAGTTGAAAATGATTATATTTGAATAACTTTGATTTTGTAGTGTAAATTCTACTATAAAATATACAAACTAATTCATGATTGGTCAAAAAGTTTCAAGTATACAATTATTATCTTTATTTCTCTAATGAAAACTTTGATAATACTATTTCCAAGGGTTGTAAAATCGTCCGTGATTCTGCAAGATAAGTAGTAAACTAGCTACTAAAAACAAGGCTGCCAAGACCAAGGTAAGATAATCTCCTTTTTTCAAGGCCTGGTAACTATACCAAGTCCGCTTTTTCTCTTTCCCAAAACGGCGAAGTTCCATGGCAGTCGCGATGGTATCAATGCGTTCTAACGAACTAAAAATCAAGGGAGTAATAATGCGCAGATTACCTTTGATTCGTTGCATAAGAGAAGCTTTCTTGGATAATTCCATCCCACGCGCCTCCTGAGACATCTTGATAGTAAAGAATTCTTCCTGCAAATCTGGAATATAGCGCAAGGTCAGACTGACAGAATAGGCAATCTTATAAGGCACACCAATTTGATTTAAACTAGAAGCAAACTGACTAGGATGAGTTGTCATCAAAAAGATAATAGCTAGGGGAATGGTGCAAAGATACTTAATAGCCAAATTTAGCAGATAAAAGAGCTCTTGACTGGTCAGAGTGTAGGCACCGATTCCCTGCCAAATCACACTTTTCTCTCCGTAAAGCCCAACCCCATACTCGGGAGAAAAGAGATAGACCATCAAGACGTTTAAAACGGCAAATACCGTCGCAAAAACGGCTACAAAGGAAACATCTTTAAAACGAATTTCTGACAAATAGAGGAGAAAGACTGAAAAGATGGCAATCAGAACAAGCAGTCTGGTATCATAGCTAATCATGGCAGCCAATGACACGAGAATGAAAAAGAGAAGTTTACCAGCTCCTGACAAGCGATGAATCACAGTATCTCTATGCTGGTAACCGATTAATTTTGCTTGCATTCTTCTCTCCTTTCTTTGTAAAATGCCGTTAAAGCAAGTGGATCCACGTCTAGTTTCTTGGCCAAGTTAAAGATAGAGGTCTCTTTTAGATTGGCTTTTACTAACAGCTCCGAATTGCTCAACAGACTAGCCGGATCCGTATCGGCAATCAATTCTCCATCCACCATGACGAGGGCCCGGTCTGAATAATCCAGCATCAATTGCATATCATGGGTAATCATGACAATCGTATGCCCTTTTTGATGTAACTCTTCGAGAAATTCCATAATCTCAGTATAGTTCTTCTGGTCTTGACCAGCTGTCGGTTCATCTAGGAGGATAATTTCAGCTCCTAAAACCAAAATCGATGCAATCGTGACACGCTTTTTCTGACCAAATGACAGGGCAGAAATGGGCCAATTACGGAATTCATAGAGACCACATATTTTCAAAGTTTCATAGACTCTCGTTTCAATTTCCTTCTCATCCACACCTCGCAAACGAAGCCCTAGAGCTACCTCATCAAAAATCATATTGGTTGAAATCATTTGATTGGGATTTTGCAGCACATAGCCTACTCGTTCCGCCCGCTCTGCAACAGAATCTCCTTTGATATCCTGTCCGTCCCAAAGATAGCGGCCTTCCGTCTGAATAAAGCTACTTAAGGCCTTGGCTAGAGTTGACTTCCCAGCTCCATTTTTTCCGACAATAGCAATCTTTTCGCCTTTTTTAATATCCAGATAAATGGATTTTAAAATCGGTCTATCATCATAAGAAAAAGACACATCCTCTAGTCTAAAGAGTGACTGTAATTCTGGGGCCTCTTTTACCAGTTCCGTTCGCAACTGAACCTGACCTTTCGAGATAGACAAGTTATCCAGATTTGCTAATTGTTCTTCCTCGGCTAAATCCACACCCAATTGACGGAGAGTGGTGAGATAAAGAGGCTCTCGGATTCCGTTTTGGGTCAATAAATCAGTAGCTAGTAGCTGGTCAGGACTCCCATTAAAGAGGATACGACCATCGTTTATCAAAACAATCCGATCCACAGGGCGATGCAGAACATCCTCCAAACGGTGCTCAATAATAAGGGTCGTCGTCCCCTCTTCCTTATGAATCTGGTCAATCAATTCGATAATATCCTGACCTGACTTGGGATCCAGATTGGCGAGTGGCTCATCAAACAAGAGAATGGGACTCTCATCAATCAAGACACCAGCTAGACTGACTCGCTGCTTTTGTCCACCTGACAAATCCTGAGGACGCTGAGACAGTAAAGAAAGAAGGTCCAGCTTTTCAGCCCATTTATGAACACGGCTTTTCATCTCATCTAGAGCTGTCACATCATTTTCCAGAGCAAAAGCCAAATCCTCTGCCACAGACAGGCCGATAAACTGCCCATCTGTATCCTGCAAAACTGTGCTGACCAGATGAGATTTATCATAAATGCTCATATCAAAGGCTGCTTGCCCCTTGATGCAAAATTCTCCAGACATCGGACCCTTGTAAATATTGGGAATAATCCCATTCAAACACTGACCCAAGGTAGACTTACCTGACCCAGATGGTCCAACAATCAAGACTTTCTCTCCCTTATAAATGGTCAAGTCCACCCCTTGCAAGGTCGGTTCTTGTTGTGTTTCATACCGGAAAGAGAAATCCTTCCACTCAATTATAGCTTCTTTCATCTTACTCTCTTCATTCGCTTCTTAGACTTCTATTTTATCATAAATTAACCCCTTCTTGCAGTCTCTTCTCTTAAAATCTTAGCACCAACAAGATTCCTAGCCTAGATTGCTTACCTGACTAGTCTATAAACATCGAAAAAGACTGGTTGCCCAGCCTTCCCCATCATTTTAGTCCTTTTTCAAACTTCCTGCACGAGTTTGGGTTCCTGCATAGGCAAGCAAGAGAAGAGTTCCTGCAATAGCTACAGATACACCATTAGCAATTCCCGCAACAATCCCTTGGGCAAATACTTTTTCTGCCGCTTCTTGATAAATCACAACATCTCCAAGTGGTGCCAAGACACCCCAAACAAGGGCATTTGCAAGTAGTTGAATAAGGTTAAAAATAAGAATATCTTTCCAGTCAAAGACACCATTGATCACGCGAACATACTTTCTGAATAGTCCCACAGCTAGACCAAAGAGCCCGCTAGCGATAATCCAAGTCCACCACAGACCATAGCCAGCAAGAGAGTCCTTGATTGCATGACCAATAAACCCGACAAGCAAACCGATAATCGGTCCAAAAATAATAGAAAGTAGTGCTTGTACCGCATACTGAAGCTGGATGCTTGTATTTGGAACAGGGGTCGGAATGTTGATCATCCCGATGACGACAAAGAGAGCAGCGCCAATTCCGACAGCAACAACTTGTTTAATTGTAAATTTGATTTCCATACTATTTATTCTCCTATTTTATCCTTCTATTTTCTTTATTTCAATGGTCCAAGATGAACCGACACCCACATTATAGGCCTTGGCAAAAGAACCTTGGTTGATAGCCAGACCTAAACGATAGAGAGAGTTGATGTAAAGGATGGGTTGCCCAATTCTCACATCTGCAAATGATTTGCCATAGACAACCTGATTTTGATAGACCAGCATATCAGCGTGATAGATAGTCACTTCAAAACGATCACCAAATTCTGGTTCTAGTTTGTAAAATTCTTCTCGTGTGATAGAGGTCCAAAGCGAACCAAAACGCACATCCAGAATGTCGATTGCTCCCTTGACCAGATGATCCTCTATTATTGTCTCTACGACTGGAAGCTCTACAATCTGATCCACACTGAGCTCAGGCCCTACTTCCTCAAAAGTAATGTGACCACTGGCCAGTTTAGCACCAGTATAGGCATAAACATCCCGACCGTGGAAAGTATAAGAATGCTCTGTATTTTGACGTCTATTGGCTACTTCAGAAATTTCACGAATAGCTACAATGCCAACGTGTTTCTTGATAAAGGAAAGCGTCCCATTGTCTGGCGTGACAATGTATTGATTTTTTGCAGTCTTAGCAACCACGCTTTTACGTTTTGAGCCAACACCTGGATCAACAACCGATACAAAAGTCGTTCCCTCAGGCCAGTAATCCACTGTCTGAAAGAGACGATAGCTCCCCTCAAAAATATTATAAGGCGTGATATCGTGCGTCAAATGATAGATTTTTAAGGTTGGAGACTCTTCTAAAGCCACTCCAATCATAGCCGATACCGCACCATCTACCAGACCAAAGTCTGATTGTAGTACCAATAAATTATTATTCATTTTGTCTCCTTGTGTACCCTTTATCTTACCACATTTCAGAGGAAGTCGCTAATAGCTATTTCAATTGGTTAGGTTATAGTTTTACCTTATAACAAAATTCCATTAAAAGCTCTTGTTATTAGCTAGTAGGTGCATTTTTTCTTGAAAAAGGGTATGATAGTTACATCATGAAAAAGTAGGTTTTAATATGAAAATTATCCTTGTCGGAGGGGGAAAAGTCGGTTTTGCCCTCTGTCGCTCCTTGGTTGCAGAAAAGCATGATGTTTTGCTGATTGAGCAAGACGAAGCTGTTCTCAATCATATTGTTAATCGCTTTGATATCATGGGGATCCTTGGTAACGGAGCCGATTTCACCATCCTTGAACAAGCCAGTGTCCAGGATTGTGATATCTTTATCGCCCTGACTGAGTACGATGAAGTGAACATGATTGCAGCCGTTCTAGCCAAGAAAATGGGGGCTAAAGAAACCATCGTTCGGGTGCGGAACCCTGAATACTCTAACTCTTATTTCAAGGAAAAAAATATTCTCGGTTTTTCTCTTATCGTTAATCCTGAGCTCTTGGCTGCCCGCGCTATCGCCAATATTATTGACTTCCCAAATGCTCTCTCTGTCGAACGTTTCTTTGGTGGAAGAGTCAGTTTAATGGAATTCACTGTTAAATCTTCTAGCGGTCTTTGCCAAATGCCCATTTCTGATTTTCGGAAAAAATTTGGCAATGTCATTGTCTGTGCGATAGAGAGGGATCATCAAATTATTATCCCAAGTGGTGACATGACGATACAGGATAAAGATAGAATCTTTGTCACTGGTAACCGTGTTGATATGATGCTCTTCCATAATTATTTCAAATCACGTGCTGTAAAGAGCCTTCTCATCGTTGGTGCAGGTAGAATTGCCTATTATCTACTAGGCATTCTCAAAGATAGTCGTATCGATACTAAAGTCATCGAAATCAATCCCGAAATCGCCAGCTTCTTTAGCGAGAAATTTCCAAATCTCTACATCGTTCAAGGAGATGGTACCGCAAAAGATATCCTGCTGGAAGAAAGTGCTCAAAACTATGATGCCGTTGCAACCCTTACAGGAGTCGATGAGGAAAATCTGATTACCTCTATGTTCCTTGACAGCGTAGGTGTACAGAAAAACATCACCAAGGTCAATCGTACCAGTCTCCTCGAGATTATTAATGCGCCTGATTTTTCAAGTATCATCACACCTAAAAGCATTGCTGTAGATACGATTATGCACTTTATTCGTGGTCGGGTTAATGCCCAGTATTCAGACCTTCAGGCCATGCACCATCTAGCCAATGGTCAAATTGAAACCCTGCAATTCCACATCAAGGAAGCCAATAAAATGACTGCCAAACCTCTTTCTCAACTGAAATTGAAAAAAGGGGTTCTTATCGCAGCCATCATTCGGAAGGGCAAAACAATTTTCCCAACTGGAGAGGATATGCTTGAAGTCGGTGACAAACTTCTAGTAACGACCTTGTTGCCGAATATCACCAAGATTTATGACTTGATTGCGAGGTAAGAAATGAATAAAAGTATGATTCGTTATCTCCTTTCAAAGTTACTTTTGATTGAGGCTGTTCTTCTTCTGGTTCCTGTAGCTGTCGCTATCTATTACCGTGAATCGAGCCAAGTCTTTACAGCCCTCTTTTCAACAATAGGGATTCTCGTATTGCTGGGCGGTTCAGGGAGTTTGGAAAAACCAAAAAATCAACGGATTTATGCCAAGGAGGGAATCTTAATTGTTGCCCTTTGTTGGATTCTTTGGTCCTTCTTTGGTGGTCTCCCCTTTGTCTTTGCTGGGCAAATTCCCAGCGTTATTGATGCCTTTTTTGAAATTAGTTCTGGCTTTACAACTACCGGAGCCACTATTCTGAACGACGTTTCGGTTCTCAGTCGTTCCCTCCTCTTCTGGCGAAGTTTTACCCACTTGATTGGAGGGATGGGAGTACTTGTTTTTGCACTTGCTATTATGGACAATGCCAAGAATAGCCACCTAGAGGTGATGAAGGCTGAGGTACCTGGCCCCGTCTTTGGTAAGGTTGTATCCAAGCTAAAAAACACTGCCCAGATTCTCTATCTCCTTTATCTAGCTCTCTTTTCTCTTTTTGTGATTATCTATTATCTAGCTGGTATGCCCCTATTTGATAGTTTTGTGATCGCTATGGGAACAGCAGGAACTGGGGGCTTCACCGTCTATAACGACGGGATTGCCCACTATGGTAACTCACTGATTACCTATCTAGTTAGTATCGGAGTTTTGGTTTTTGGGGTAAATTTCAACCTCTACTACTACCTCATGCTCCGTCGGGTTAAGGCCTTCTTTGGGGATGAAGAACTTCGGGCTTACTTGGTCATCGTACTGGTTTCTACAGGATTGATCAGCCTCAATACTCTCTATCTCTATCCAGGATTTTCCAAGAGTTTTGAAATGGCCTTCTTCCAGGTTTCCAATATCATTACGACAACTGGTTTTGGTTATGGAGATATTACCAACTGGCCCCTCTTCTCCCAGTTCATCCTTCTCTTTCTCATGGGAATCGGTGGCTCTGCCGGATCAACCGCAGGTGGACTCAAGGTTATTCGAGGCCTCATCCTTTCAAAAATTGCTAAAAACCAGATTTTGTCAATCCTATCACCCCACCGTGTTTTGACCCTCCATGTGAATAAAACGGTGATTGACAAAGATACCCAGCATAAGATTCTCAAGTACTTTGTCATCTATGCTATGATTTTGCTAGCGCTTATCTTTATTGTCAGCCTAGATAGCAATGATTTTCTGGTTGTGACCAGCGCTGTCTTCAGCTGTTTCAATAATATCGGGCCTATTCTAGGAACCACTTCTAGCTTCTCAATCTTTAGCCCTATCTCAAAAATTCTCCTCTCCTTTGCAATGATTGCAGGTCGTTTGGAGATTTACCCAATCCTCCTTCTCTTTATGAAGAGAACTTGGTCCAAGAGATAAAATACAACCACACCTTGTAAACCTACAAAGTGTGGTGTTTTTATACTCTTCGAAAATCTCTTCAAACCACGTCAACGTCGCCTTGCCGTACTCAAGTACAGCCTACGGCTAGTTTCCTAGTTTGCTCTTTAATTTTCATTGAGTATCAAATACCTACCAACTCAACAAGTATCTTTGAATCCCGGTCAGACATTTCAATGCCTGACTTAAAGAACTGAAAGGCCAAAAAACAACCCTCAGTCGTTTGACCGAGGGTTCCTTTTCATTATTAAAGAACTTGATTAGCTCAATGCATCATCCATTGAAAGAACTTCGTGGAAGACACGTTGGGTCAATTCAGTTTTTTGTTCTGGAGTGAGGTATTTAGTGTTTACACAGTATCCAGAGATACGTACGATAACGTCTTCACCTGACATGATCTTTTCGTAAACATCGTTCAAGTCCATAACGTTCAAGTTAACGTGTTGTCCACCGTTTTCGAAGTAACCATCAAGGATTGTTACCAAGTTATCAACTTGTTCGTCACGAGTTTTACCAAGAGCACGAGGTGAAACTTGAGTTGTCAATGAGATACCATCAGCTGCATAACTAAAGTCAAGGCTAGAAAGTGAGTTCAAGTTTTGCAACCATCCACCTTTAGCTTTGTTAGATGGGTTAGCACCTGGTGAGAAGAATTCAAGTTTAGACAAGTTCACAGAACCATCTTCGTTGAGGTATACACCTTTGTGAACTGGTGAGTTACCAGTTTGTTTAGAGTAAGCAACGTTAGATGTGATTGTCAAAAGTGATACTGTAGCTTCTGCGTCTTTGTAAAGTTTGTGGCTACGTAGACGAGTAGTGTATGCTTCGATCAACCATTCTGCCAATTCGTTTGAACGTGGGTCATCTTCACCCCAACGTGGGTATTCACCGATTGTTTCATAATCGTAGATATAGCCATTTTCATCACGGATTGGTTTAACTGTAGCGTATTTGATAGCTGACAATGTATCAACAGTGTTAGCAAATCCACAGATACCAAATCCCATGTTAGCACGTTGTTTAGTTGGCAAGAAGGCCATTTGAACAGCTTCGTAGTTGTACTTATCAGTCATGTAGTGGATGATGTTCAAAGCATCTACGTAAGTGTCAGTCAACCAGTCAAGAGATTTTTCAAAGTTTTCTTTAACTGATTCGAATTCAAGAACTTCGTCACGAATTGGTTCGATGTCAAATACTTTGTAGTCTTTGTGAACATCGTCGTAACCACCGTTCAAACCAGTAAGAAGAGCTTTCAATACGTTTACACGTGCACCGAAGTACTGGATGTTGTGGCGTTGTTCTTCATTTTCTGGGTCAAGTGGTGACACACAGCATGAGATACAGCTCATTTCACCGTATCCGTCTTTGGCCATTGTTGTAACACCTTCGTATTGGATAGAAGAGTGTTTGTGGCTCATGTGCATACAGTAGCGACGGAAGTTGTATGGCAATTTGTCAGTCCAAAGAACTGTCAAGTTTGGTTCTGGAGAGTTACCGATATTATCAAGAGTGTTCAAGAAACGGTAGTCCATCTTAGTAACACGGTGACGACCGTCATTACCCATACCAGCCATAGAAGTTGTGATGAAAGTTGGGTCACCTGAGTACAATTGGTCATAAGCTTTTGTACGAGCAAATTTAACTGTACGAAGTTTCATAACGAAATCATCAACGAATTCTTGGATTTCTGATTCAGTAAATGTACCACGAGCAAGGTCACGTTCTGCAAAGATATCCAATACGATTGGTACACGTCCTAGAGATGTAGCAGCACCGTTGATAACACGGCAGACAGACATGAAGGCGATGTTAACCCATTGGATTGCTTCTTTAACGTTCATCGCTGGTTTGCGAACGTCAACTCCGTAAAGATCACCCAAGCGAACAACTTGTTGCAATGCTTGGTATTGAAGGTTGATTTCTTCACGAAGACGGATTGTTTCTTCATCGATTTCTTCGATTGCATTCCAATCGTTTACTTTTTCTTGCATCAAGTAGTCTGCACCGTAAAGGGCAAGACGTGCGTAAACACCGATGATACGTCCGCGTGAGTATGCATCTGGAAGACCAGTTACAGTGTGTGCGTGACGAGCGCGACGAATGTTTGAAGTGTAAGCGCGGAAGATACCGTCGTTAACTGTTGTTACGTATTTAGTGAAGATTTCATGAACAGCTGGGTCTGGTTCGTATCCATTTTCTTTCAAAGTAGTTTCAGCCATACGGATACCACCTTTTGGCATGAAGTTCAATTTGAAGAGTTCGTCATTTTGGATACCAAAGATAACTTCGTTTTCTTTATCGATAAATCCAGCAGGGATATCAGCGATAGAAGTTGGACGAGTATCCATTGGGAAACGAGTTTCTTCGTAGTGAGCCTTAGTTTCTTCTACAATTTTTTTGATGTGAAGTGAACGTTCTGTTGGTCCTGCAAGGAAACTTTCGTCTCCATCGTAAGGTGTGTAGTTAGCTTGTACAAAGCGTGATACACTTGCTTTTTCTTTCCAATCTACGCCTTTGAAGCCTTCCCAAGCTTTGTCAAAAATATCTTGTGCTTCAACAACTGTCTTAACAACCATGTTAATGTCCTCTTTTTTCTTTCTAGTAACATCCATCTGTTACATTCATGAGACAAGTATACCATACAGTAACCGATTTCAACAAGTGATAAATCCCTATTTTTACACTTTCTTTTCTAAAACAGTCTATATTTTCTCCCAAACTGTATTATATTTTTGAAAAAAATAAAGCCCTTTTTCTTTTTTTCAGAAAAAAGGGTATAATAAAAGAAAATAAGCGGTAAAAAGGGGAGTAGACATGTTGATTTTTCCTTTATTAAATGATTTGTCAAGAAAAATCATCCATATTGACATGGATGCCTTTTTTGCTGCGGTGGAAATCAGAGACAATCCTAAACTCAGAGGAAAACCTGTCATTATCGGAAGCGACCCTAGGCAAACAGGTGGGCGTGGAGTTGTTTCTACCTGTAGCTATGAGGCGCGAGCTTTTGGTGTTCATTCTGCTATGAGTTCTAAAGAAGCCTATGAACGTTGTCCCCAGGCCGTCTTTATCTCAGGAAATTATGAAAAATACAAGACTGTGGGCCTCCAGATTCGAGCTATCTTTAAGCGCTATACAGATTTGATTGAACCTATGAGTATTGACGAAGCCTATTTGGATGTGACAGAAAATAAACTCGGTATCAAGTCAGCTGTCAAAATCGCTCGCCTCATTCAAGAGGATATCTGGCAAGAACTCCATCTAACTGCTTCCGCTGGCGTTTCTTACAACAAATTCTTAGCTAAAATGGCTAGTGATTATCAAAAGCCACATGGTCTGACAGTGATTCTACCTGACCAGGCTGAGGAATTTCTAAAACAAATGGATATTTCCAAGTTTCATGGAGTAGGAAAAAAGACGGTGGAAAGACTTCATCAAATGGGTGTTTTTACCGGCGCTGATCTACTTGAAGTTCCTGAAGTGACCCTAATAGACCGCTTTGGCAGACTGGGCTATGACCTGTATCGAAAGGCTCGTGGTATCCACAATTCCCCCGTCAAATCCAATCGCATCCGTAAATCAATCGGGAAGGAGAAAACCTATGGGAAGATTCTCCGTGCCGAGGAAGACATCAAAAAAGAGTTGACTCTCCTATCAAAAAAAGTCGCTCTCAATCTCAGTCAACAAGAAAAAGCTGGAAAAATTGTCATTCTAAAAATCCGCTACGAAGACTTTTCAACTCTGACTAAACGAAAAAGTCTGCCTCAAAAAACACAGGATGCCAGTCAGATAAGCCAAATAGCCCTGCAACTCTATGAAGAGTTAGACGAGAAAGAAAGAGGTGTCCGCCTGTTGGGGATTACCATGACTGGATTTTAAAGCTCAATGAAAATCAAAGAGCAAACTAGAAAGCTAGCCGCAGGCTGCTCAAAACACTGTTTTGAGGTTGCAGATAGAGCTGATACAGTTTGAAGAGATTTTCTAAGAGTATAAAACCTTGAAGAGTTGCCCCTTCAAGGTTTTTCTTATACAAATAAACGAACAAAGCTATAAAGTAGCAAGACACTACCAAGTACGATACGGTATTTACCGAAAAGAGTGAAGTCGTGTTTTTTCACATAGCTTGTCAAGAAACGAATAGCGACCATGCTGACTGCAAAGGCGACTCCCATCGCAACCAAGAGCAAGAACAATTGCCCAAAGCTCAAGAACTGTCCTGCTTTCACAAATTTGAAAATCTTTAAGGCACTAGCTCCAAACATAACAGGAATTCCAAGATAGAAGGTAAATTCCGTCACAACAGAACGACTGGTTCCATTTAACAAACCACCGACAATAGTCGCTCCTGAACGGCTAGTTCCTGGTAAAAGGGCAAGAACTTGGAAGAGTCCGATATAGAATGCTGTCGTATAAGGAAGTTTGTCCAACTCTGTTACACTTGGCTCTATAGCACGCGCTTCATTGCGCTTTTCCAAATAGATAAAGGCAATCCCATAGATAATCAACATGAGAGCAACAGAAACCATATTATGGAAGTGGGTATCAAACCAATCATCAAATTTAAAGACGGCAAGTAAAGGCAAAGTAGCTACAAGAACTTTCGACCACAATTGCCAAGTTTGACGAACTTCCTGTTTGTCCTTAGTCGGTTTAAAAGGATTGAGCTTGTTAAAGTAAATTACCACAACCGCTAAAATAGCACCAAGCTGAATCACGACATTAAACATGGACATAAAGGCTTCATTTTGATTTTGGTATTGGATAAATTCCTCTGCTAAAATCAAGTGACCTGTACTGGAAATGGGCAACCATTCCGTAATTCCTTCAACAATCCCGAAGAAGATAGATTTTAAAATTTCAATAAGATACATAGATTACTCCTTTTTCTATCTTCCATTATAGCATACTTTTTCAGTCTATGACAGCTCTCTTTAAAAGGCACCGATACTGCCACCGCCTCCGCCACCAGAGAAGCCACCGCCAGAACTTCCACTTCCAGAAGATACGGAATAGGTACTTGCTGTATTTGCGACACTAGCATAATGGCTCATTTGCGCGCTTGAATGATAAAACATGCTGTGCCAGCCATAAGCTACATAGAGATTGATATCTGGATTTTCTACTTGGATGTGATGAACCTTCATCAAATGACTAACCTTGTCCGCATAGCCAAATAAGGTCGCATAGACCAAGAGGCGATTCCAGACTACAATACTTTCCAACTCTGCCTGATCCAATCGTGCAATCTCACGCAACATATTTTCAAAACTGGTCCAGAGATAGTAGACTTCTGCTCCTGCTTCATTTAGGACACCATCACGATTATCTAATCGAAGCTTCCAATAATAGAAAACAGCCAAAACCAAACCTAGAAAACCAAGTATTGGCAAGAGGAGGTAAAGATAGCCATAAACATCCAAACTGTACAAGAACAAACCAAATCCAATAAATAGGGGCAGGATAGTCAAGACACCCATACCTACTTGCAAGGCCTTTTCCCCACCAGTTAAAGGACGATAATAATCTGGGAGCCCCCAGAAGGAAACTCGTTTTCTCACTCCTTCTTGCATCTGGTTCAATACTTCTTCAAAAGAAGATTTGAGTTGACGCCCCTTTGCTTGAATCCGTTTTTCATCAGAGACTTTTGCTCTACGATAAAGACTATCAGATACCTTGTAATCCGCAAACAAATTGGAAAGAGTTTCTTCTTTTTTGCCTGAAAAAGCTAGATTTAGGCAGTCTTTCTCAAAACTGGACAAACCATCTTCTTTCACTAGCCTCAAACCAACTGCATCTCCTTCTGAAATGATAGAGACATTCCCACGGTCTATCACATCTAACAAGGTAGCTTGAATAAGTTGGTCAAAGGTAAATTTACCTGCTCCTTTTGTTAGAGGACTCACTTCCTCCAAGGAGGTAGAGTAAACCGCCTCTGATAAAACCATAGGCTCTAATTCCATTGGTGGTTCATAGAGACGATGATTTTTGGCATATTTGACTGAAGAAGTGGTCTTTCTTCTATAAATAAAATAAAAGCAAATACTCAATAACAAGGAGATAGAAAGTATGGCAGGAAACACCCAAGTAAGGAGTTGTTTACTCTGATCTTTTTCTCTAACAATCGAGTCTTCTATCTTATTAAACTCTTCTAAACGATTCCCCTTCAATCCCTGATCCGTAGCATTAGCAAAATCGGTCCGAGGCCAATAGGCATGCAATTCAACTCCACGCTTAGCCGGAAGATTGTCCAAACGAATAGTATAATCAAGGCTACTCTTTTCAATCGTTCCCTCTCTAAAAAGTTTCCCTGTATGGAAAAAGAGTTTTTCAGCCCCCTTGTCTCCCCTTACATAAAATTCAAACTTTCCAATAGCTCCTGAACTATCTGTCAGAGGTTGCCAATTTAATTCAGCGATGTCATCATATAGAAAAAGTAAATTTTTTAAGTTCCAGACAAGGTCAACTTCAACTGTGTCACCTTCCTGACCTGGATTATAAACTTTAACAGTATAACCATCTGCTCCCTCTATCACTTCGCTAGTAACGTCTGCTAGTTCTGCACCGTTTTTCGCAGCCTGAACCTTTGGATGAGGATCAATGTCAAATCCGCTAGGCATCTTGCCAGCACGTCCAAGTCCCACGATTTGGCCCTTAAAGTCCTCCTCAAACTGATAAACTATCTTTTGTCTAAATTCTGCCGTATTGTCTGCATGAATATACAAATCTCCTTGATAAGAGTTTATCTTGAAATCAATGGCAAAAACAGAGAATGGCAGAAGGCAAAACAAGCCTAAAACAAATAAGAAAAAAGTTTTTTTCATCAATTAAGCCCCCTTTTTATCTTTCTTATCATTATAGCATTTTTTCGTAAGTAAAGGCTTACTTATGTTGAAAAATTACGCATTTTTCGATAAAATAGGAGACAGTTATTTTTTAATAGATTAGAAATAGGAGAAATCATGAGAAAAATATACTTATCTATTTTCACAAGTCTCTTGCTGATGCTGGGACTTGTCAATGTTGCTCAAGCCGATGAATATTTACGCATCGGGATGGAAGCAGCATATGCTCCCTTTAACTGGACTCAGGACGATGATAGCAATGGAGCTGTCAAAATCGATGGAACCAACCAGTATGCCAACGGATACGATGTTCAAATCGCCAAGAAAATCGCTAAGGACTTAGGTAAAGAACCTTTGGTTGTTAAAACCAAGTGGGAAGGTCTAGTCCCTGCCCTTACTTCTGGTAAGATTGACATGATTATCGCAGGTATGAGTCCAACTGCCGAACGTAAACAAGAAATTGCCTTTTCAAGCAGTTACTACACTAGCGAACCAGTTCTACTAGTCAAAAAAGATTCTACTTATGCAAATGCTAAATCTTTGAATGACTTTAACGGTGCAAAAATCACTTCTCAACAAGGTGTTTACCTTTACGATTTGATTGCACAAATCCCAGGTGCTAAAAAAGAAACAGCCATGGGAGACTTCGCTCAAATGCGCCAAGCTCTTGAGGCTGGTGTCATCGATGCCTATGTTTCTGAACGCCCAGAAGCTCTGACTGCCGAAGCTGCGAACTCTAAGTTCAAGATGGTCCAAGTAGAACCAGGTTTCAAAACTGGGGAAGAAGATACAGCTATTGCCATCGGGCTTCGTAAAAATGACAATCGTATTAGCCAAATCAATGCCAGCATTGAAACCATTTCAAAAGATGACCAAGTTGCCTTGATGGATCGTATGATCAAGGAACAACCTGCCGAAGCTACAACAACTGAAGAGACTAGCAGTAGTTTCTTTAGCCAAGTTGCTAAAATTCTTTCTGAAAACTGGCAACAACTCTTGCGTGGTGCTGGTATCACTCTTTTAATCTCTATCGTCGGAACCATCACAGGTCTCATTATCGGTCTTGCCATTGGTGTTTTCCGTACTGCTCCTCTATCTGAAAATAAAGCCATTTATAGCCTACAAAAATTAGTTGGCTGGATCCTCAATGTCTACATTGAAATTTTCCGTGGTACTCCAATGATCGTTCAATCGATGGTTATCTATTATGGAACTGCCCAAGCTTTCGGTATCAACCTTGACCGTACACTAGCTGCTATCTTCATCGTTTCAATCAATACCGGTGCCTACATGACTGAAATCGTCCGTGGTGGTATCCTGGCAGTTGACAAGGGACAATTTGAAGCCGCAACTGCACTCGGTATGACTCATAACCAAACCATGCGTAAGATTGTCCTACCTCAAGTGGTCCGTAACATCCTACCAGCAACTGGTAATGAATTTGTCATCAATATCAAAGATACATCTGTATTGAACGTTATCTCGGTTGTCGAACTTTATTTCTCAGGAAATACCGTGGCAACACAAACCTATCAATACTTCCAGACATTTACAATCATCGCCGTGATTTACTTTGTCCTCACCTTCACCGTAACACGTATCCTACGCTTCATCGAGCGCCGAATGGACATGGATACCTATACTACAGGTGCTAACCAAATGCAAACGGAGGATTTAAAATAATGACACAAGCAATCCTTGAAATTAAACACCTCAAAAAATCCTATGGACAAAACGAAGTGTTAAAAGACATTTCTCTCACTGTCCACAAGGGAGAGGTAATCTCTATCATCGGAAGCTCTGGAAGCGGGAAATCGACCTTCCTACGCTCCATTAACCTCCTTGAAACCCCAACTGATGGGCAAATCCTTTATCATGGACAAAACGTCCTCGAAAAAGGCTATGACCTCACGCAATACCGTGAAAAGTTGGGGATGGTTTTCCAATCCTTTAACCTCTTTGAAAATCTCAACGTGCTTGAAAACACAATCGTCGCTCAGACAACTGTCCTTAAACGCGAACGTACAGAAGCTGAAAAGATTGCCAAAGAAAACCTAGAAAAGGTCGGCATGGGAGAACGCTACTGGCAAGCGAAACCAAAACAACTCTCAGGAGGTCAAAAACAACGTGTGGCCATCGCTCGTGCCCTTTCAATGAACCCTGACGCCATTCTCTTTGATGAGCCAACATCAGCTCTAGATCCAGAAATGGTTGGAGAAGTCCTCAAAATCATGCAGGACCTGGCTCAAGAAGGCTTGACCATGATTGTTGTAACTCACGAAATGGAATTCGCCCGTGATGTCTCTCACCGTGTTATCTTCATGGATAAGGGTGTAATCGCTGAAGAAGGCAAACCAGAAGACCTCTTCACCAATCCTAAAGAAGACCGTACAAAAGAGTTCCTTCAACGTTATCTCAAATAAAAAGAAAAGGCTGCATCAATCGTGCAGTCTTTTTGCTGTCCTCATACTCTTCGAAACTCTCTTCAAACCACGTCAGCTTCGCCTTGCCGTAGGTATATGTTACTGACTCTGTCAGTCTTATTTACAACCTCAAAGCAGTGCTACGGCTAGCTTCCTAGTTTGCTCTTTGATTTTCATTGAGTATCAAAATGAAAAGGCAGACCTTATTCAAGAATCCGCCATTATCCAAAGATTAATCTTCAAATTTTTCATGATTTTTTTCATAGAAATCAATTAAACCTAGAGCTGTTTCAAATGAAATATTTTTTACTTTTGCACGACCCTGCGCTAGAGCAATGATAGACATTTCACGCGCATTCGTTTCTTTAGAGATACGGTAGCCTGTGATTTTCTTATCACGAACCCAGCCAACAACTGATTCTACTTTTTCAAAGTTTGACTTAGCCATGTCCTTCTCCTATTTTCTTCTTTACGATATTTAATTGTATACGTTTTTATGTGTTTTGTCAATAAAAAAACATATATTCAATAAAATTAATGATTTATTTTTCTGTTACTATCTTATTAAAGCCGATAATATATAGGTTTTTCCTTGCTATAAACCATTAGTAAATACCTTTAAAATAATTGTATTATTAAATCTTTTGTTTGTAAAAATATTCATGATTTACAAATACCAGTTCGGGATAGGTTAGACAGGTTTTACACTCAACTTTATTCTATTTATCCAACTTTAAAACGACATTTCTAATAGCGAAAGACTTTCTCTCCACACTATTACTAACTATTATTTCTCTTCTCCTTCTTTGATATTCTTCCTGCCTTTATAAGCACTTTTCACTTGCTCAACTGGTACTATTTATTTACTTTATCAATATTCCTTTTTATTTCTTCAAACCTATAAAAAGATGAGTAGTTAGGAAACAATAGTATCCTATCTTCCAACATTTTCCACTGTTTTTATCTTCTTAGTATCTTATCACTCTTCTCAGTTAACTCCGTATAAGGCTTCTCATTAGTATTGATTATTTTTTCTAATTCCTATTATATTTAACCAAATAACAGATTAGCCCTATATAAAATAGAGGATTTCAAAAATACTCCTTAAATATAATAAGTAATTTTACTCCCTTACTATAAACCAAATCAAAAAACATAGGTACTATAATGAGTTGAGATAGAAATAGCGTAATCGATTTCCTAAGTCCATAGGAATCGCCCCCTTTCTTCACCCTCATTATAACACCTATACATCAGTTGTGCAAATAATATGATATTTTTTTATTAGTCCTCAGACAAGCATATTATAGAGCGTTTCATTACCATTTAAGTTAATATAAGCTGGATCGAAACCTTCCATTCGACGAATCAATCCTGCATAATCATGCTTATCTGCCAAAGCGATCCCAATCAGTACAGGCCCTGTACCCTTGCTAGCTCGCTTGATATACTCAAAACGTGTGATATCATCATTTGGTCCCAGGATATCATTTACAAACTCACGCAAAGCCCCTGGACGCTGTGGAAAATTGACTACAAAGTAATGCTTGATCCCATCATAAATCAAGGCACGCTCTTCCATTTCTGGCATACGGTTAATATCATTATTTCCTCCAGAAATGATACAACAAATGGTTTTCCCCTTGATATATTCAGCCAACACCTCTAGAGAGGCGATACTAGCCGCTCCAGCAGGTTCTGCGACAATCCCTTGCTTAGAGTAGAGGTCAATCAAGGTTTCAGAAATCAATCCCTCATCGACACCTACTAAAGTCTGAACATGTTGGCGAGTTGCTTCATAGGTCAACTGACCTACTTTTTGCACGGCAATCCCATCCGCAAATTTGTCAATTTCCTTGAGTTTGACTGGACCACCAGCTTCAAAGGCAGCCTTCATAGAACGCGCTCCATTAGCCTCTACCCCAATGACTTCAATTTCTGGACTTGTTTCCTTGATATAGGTAGAAACCCCAGCAATGAGACCGCCACCACCAACAGGAACCAAGACAGCATCAAAATCAATCGATTCTTTTCGAGCTTCTTCTAAAATCTCATAAGCAACTGTTCCTTGACCTGCCTGGACATGAGCATCATCAAAGGGATCAATAAAGGTACGATTTTCAGAAACTGTAAATTCTTGAGCTGCCTTAGCAGAAGCATCAAAGGTATCTCCAACTAGTTTAATGGTTACGAAGTCACCACCAAAAAAACGAACTTGCCCAATCTTTTGTTGCGGAGTGGTAATGGGCATAAAAATAGTAGCTGGAATCTTCATTTCATTACAAGTATAGGCAACTCCCTGCGCATGGTTTCCCGCAGAAGCACAGACTACCCCACGCTCACGCTCTTCCTTACTGAGCTGCGAAATGGCATAATAGGCACCACGGATCTTAAAAGAACGAACACGTTGGGCATTTTCTTTTTTCAAATAAATCTTAGCACCATACTTCTCCGATAAATAATGGTCATAATCCAGTGGGGTATTCACAACCACACCGTTCAAGACCTTGTGAGCCTTGATGATATCTTTTGAACTTAACATCTTTTTCTCCTAGACTATTTCATACTATCACAATCCATCCTTTCAAGCAGAGATGAATTGATTATAAAAGCGAGTTAGGTCCCCCCAACTCGCCTTCACCTTAATTTCTATAAATTAGTTATAGATTTTGAATGCATCGTCGTCGTTTTTACCAACGAATGGCATTGCTTTACGCAATTCTGCACCAACTTTTTCAATTTCAAGGTTAGCTGCTTGTTCACGGTAAGCAGTCAATTTTGGACGTCCAGCTTTATAGTCATTTACAAAGTCATTTGCAAATTTACCATTTTGGATATCAGCCAAGACAGCTTTCATGTTTTCTTTAACTTGCTCAGTAATTACACGTGGACCTGATACATAGTCACCGTACTCAGCAGTGTTTGAAATAGATTGACGCATTTTCTTGAATCCACCTTCATAAATCAAGTCAACGATTAATTTCATTTCGTGAAGAACTTCAAAGTAAGCCAATTCTGGAGCGTAACCTGCTTCTGTCAAGACTTCGAAACCTGCTTCGATAAGGGCAGTCAAACCACCACAAAGTACAGCTTGTTCACCAAACAAATCTTCTTCAGTTTCTTCTTTGTATGTTGTTTCAAGAAGACCTACACGAGCTGCTCCAACACCTTTACACCAGTCCATAGCAATGTTTTTCGCATTTCCTGTTGCATCTTGGTATACTGCGTAAAGAGCTGGAACACCGAATCCTTCTTCATAAGTACGACGTACCAAGTGTCCTGGTCCTTTAGGAGCACACATAAAGACATCTACATCCGCAGGAACTTTGATAAATTCAAAGTGGATGTTGAAACCATGGGCAAATCCAACTGCATTTCCAGCTTCCAAGTTTGGAGCGATTTCTGCTTCGTACAATTCTTGTTGGATTTCGTCTGGTGCCAAAATCATGATAACGTCAGCCAATTTAGTTGCTTCTGCTACTGTGTAAGTATCAAATCCATCTTCTTTTGCTTTGTCAAAAGATTTACCTGGACGTACACCGATAATGACATCACGACCTGAATCACGCAAGTTTTGGGCATGCGCATGTCCTTGTGAACCATAACCGATAACGGCGATTTTTTTACCGTCAAGTGCTGCTACTTTAACATCTTTTTCGTATTCCATTTGAACTGCCATAGTTTTTCTCTCTTTTCTATTATTGATTGCCTTTTAGGCTGGTTTAACAAAATTAAGTTGGATTTTTAGTCGCGGGTAAATCCAGTTGCACCCGTACGAGCAATATTGCGAATACCGTATGGTCGAATGACTCGCAATAGAGCTTCACTCTTTTCAGCATTTCCTGTCATCTGAATGGTAATCGAGCTTGGTGCTACGTCTACCACCGTTGCACGGAAAGGTTGAATAATCGCTAGAATCTCAGCTCGTTTCTCAGCTGGTGCTGACATCTTAACCAAAATCACCTCGCGCTCCAAATGAGGCTTGTCTGTAATATCTCGAATGCGAATCACATCAATCTGACGATTGAGTTGCTTGATAATTTGCTCCACTTCATCATGTGAAGCTACATCAATAATAATGGTGATACGCGATACATTCGGATCTTCTGTTGCTCCAACAGAGATACTTTCGATATTAACCTGACGACGAGACAGAACGCCAGTAAAGCGATTGAGGACTCCTGAACGATTTTGTAGTTTTGCTGTTAACATTCTACGCATGGAACTTCACCCCCAACATCTCATGATTACTCTTACCAGCTGGTACCATTGGTAACACCTGTTCCTTACGAGAAATATCTACCTCGATTAGCATAGGAACATTCTCAGTGATCACTTCAAGGTCTTGAGCCAAGGTCTCAGGATTGTCAAACTTATAGTTTTTAATGCCATAAGCCTGTGCCATCAATTGGAAATCAGGAAGGGTATCAAAGACTGACTCTGATGTTCTACCTTCATAGAAGGATTCCTGCCACTGGCGAACCATTCCAAGTGAGTGATTGTTCAACATAACCACCTTGATTGGCACCTTGTAAATGTTCAAAATAGCCAATTCCTGGTTAGTCATTTGGAAACCACCATCCCCAACGAACAAGACTACTTCCTTATCCGGGTTGGCAATTTTAGCACCGATTGCTGCTGGAATTCCGAATCCCATGGTTCCCAAACCACCTGAAGTCACTAACTGACGCTCATTTTGGTATGGATAATACTGAGCTGTCCACATTTGGTGTTGACCAACGTCTGTTACCACAATGGCATCTCCGTTGGTCAATTCACCAATGCGTTCAATAACGGCTTGAGGTTGAACCACACGCTCTTTCTTGTCATAAGAACGAACACGATTCTTGTCTTTAGTAACCTTCTCAATCCATTTCTCAGTATTGTTATGAACTGTTGGTTCCGCCAACAACATTTGCAAAGCCTTCTTAGCATCTCCAACTACAGGAATATCTGCACTGATAATCTTGCCAATCTCAGCTGGGTCAATATCAATGTGAGCAACCTTAGCATTCTTAGCAAAGGTCTTAGGATTCCCCGTCAAGCGGTCATCAAAACGGCAACCGATACTAATCATAAAGTCTGCTTCCGTCATGGCAATATTAGCTGCGAACGACCCGTGCATACCTCCCATTCCAAGGAAGAGTGGATGAGTCGTTGCAATCGTACCTTGTCCTAAGAGACTAGTTACCACTGGAATTTGATAGCGTTCTGCAAATTCATTTAATTCTGCAGCAGCTTCAGCATAGCTAATCCCACCACCAGCCAGCAAGACTGGTTTTTTAGCCTTGGATAATTGCTTCAAGATTTTCTTGATTTGCATATCATTCGGCTCAAGAGTCGGCTGATAGCTTGGTAGATTCACTTCTGGTGAATAAATGAAGTCTGTTTCTAAAGCAGATACGTCTTTAGGTAGGTCAATGACGACTGGCCCTGGACGTCCTGTAGTTGCGATATGGACAGCTTCCGTAATGATACGAGGGATATCTGCCGTCTCACGAACTTGGTAATTGTACTTAGTGATTGGCATGGTAATTCCCACGATGTCTGCCTCCTGAAAGGCATCTTTCCCAATCCCTGCTCGCGCAACCTGACCTGTAAAGACCAAAAGGGGAACGCTATCGCTCATGGCATCCGCAATCCCTGTAATGGCATTTGTTGCTCCTGGTCCGCTAGTGACGACGGCAACACCCAACTTTCCAGTTGATTTGGCATAACCTTCAGCTTCATGCAAACAACCTTGCTCATGGCGTCCTAGAATGTGGCGAATGCCTTTAAAATTATATATCGCATCATAAAAAGGCAAGACAGCACCACCAGGATAACCAAAGATGGTATCAATTCCTAAATCACGAAGTGTTTCCAAAACTAGGTCCGACCCCGTCTTAGGAGATTCTAAACTGATTTTCTCCATTGTTCCCCTTTCTCTTCTCTTAAAAATAACTTGTTACTATCATACCACTTTTTCAAAATTTTTCAAGACAAAAGAAGAAATTTTCTGAATTTTCTATTTTAACGTTTATTTATGAATGTTATTTTTGTTTTTATTAAAAAGATACCGATTTCATTTACTGAAAAAGAAAAAAGAACTGATTTCTCAGTCCTTCATTAATCTTATTCTACACTAAATAGGTATGGGTAAACAGGTTGTTGGCCTTGGTGGATTTCGACTTCAACATCTTCGAATTCTTCTGCGATTTCTTGGGCAATTTCATTGGCAAGCTCTTCGCTTCCGTCTTCACCGACATAGAAGGTTACGATCTCACTATCTTCATCCAACATATGTTTCAAGGTTTCTGTCAAGGTTTGGTGCATGTCAGGGTTTGACACGAGAATTTTCCCATCCACCATACCAAGATTATCATTTTCATGGATTTCTAAGCCATCAATGGTTGTATCACGCACAGCTGTTGTGACGCTTCCGCTAACGACATCGCTGAGAGCAGCTGTCATACGCTCTTGGTTTTCTTCGATGGACTTACTTGGATCAAAAGCAAGAAGACTAGTCAATCCTTGAGGAAGAGTACGAGCTTCCACCACTACTGCTGGTTGTTCCAACACTTCTGCTGCAGATTGAGCTGCCATGAAGATGTTTTTGTTGTTTGGCAAGAAGATAATGTTACGAGCGTTGACCTGTTCAACAGCCTTGATAAAGTCTTCTGTTGAAGGGTTCATGGTTTGACCGCCTTCGATAACATAATCCACACCTTGAGAACGGAAGATATCTGCTAGACCTTTACCAGCCACTACAGCAATCAAAGCATACTCTTTTTCTTCAGCAGGCTTGCTAACTTGGGCAGCTTCTTTTTCAACCTGCGCTTCGTGTTGGTTGCGCATATTGTCAACTTTTACCTTGACCAAGCTACCATATTTGAGACCTTCTTGCATAACAAGTCCTGGATCTTCTGTATGGACATGGACTTTGACAATTTCATCATCGTTGACAACGAGGAGAGAATCCCCAAGTTCATTCAAGTAGTTACGGAATTCGTCGTACTCAAAATCTTTGGCATAGGTTGGACCTTGCTTAAGAGCTACCATGATTTCAGTACAGTAACCAAACGTGATGTCCTCAGTCGCTACGTGACCAGCTACAGACTTATGATGCTCCGCATTGATCATTTCACTCATGTTAGCAGGAGTGGCTACAAAGTCCTCAGATGCAATATATTCACCAGTAAGGGCTGAAAGGAACCCTTCGTAGATGAAGACCAGTCCTTGACCACCTGAGTCCACAACGCCAACTTCCTTCAAGACTGGAAGCATGTCTGGCGTTTTAGCAAGAGCTGTTTTAGCACCTTCTAAAGCTGCACGCATGACTTCAACAGCGTCATCTGTTTGCTCAGCTTTTTTCTTAGCACCGATAGCAGCACCACGAGAAACTGTCAAAATCGTTCCTTCAACTGGTTTCATAACGGCCTTATAGGCAACTTCCACACCTGATTGGAAGGCAAGGGCCAAGTCTTGACCTGTTAACTCGTCTTTATCCTTGATAGCTTGTGAAAATCCACGGAAAAGCTGAGACGTAATAACTCCTGAGTTCCCACGCGCACCCATCAAAAGACCTTTTGCAAGAATGCTTGCTACCTCTCCAACAGTAGAAGCTGGCTTGTCTGCAACTTCTTTAGCACCATTTTCAATGGTCATTCCCATATTTGTACCAGTATCTCCATCTGGAACTGGAAAGACGTTTAATGAATTGACATATTCAGCTTGCTTATTCAAGCGAGTTGATGCAGCCTGCACCATTTCTTGAAATAAGCTAGTAGTAATTTTTGACACGGTTATTCTCCTACAACTTTGATATTTTGAATGTAGACATTTACAGTCTGAGCGGTAATTCCAAGTTGGTTTTCCAAACTAAAACGAACACGCTCTTGAATGTTTTTTGACACTTCGCTAATCTTTGTTCCGTAGCTCAACACGGTATATACATCAACTGCAATGCTGCCATCTTCGGCCGCCTTTACGACGACACCTTTGGAATAATTTTCCTTACCTAGAAGGGCTTGGAAATTATCTTTGAGGGCATTTTTACTAGCCATACCGACCACACCAAAAATCTCAGTTGCTGCTCCACCTACGACGGTTGCAATCACTTCATCTGTTAGTTCGATTTGACCATCTTTTGTATTAATTTTTACAGTCATCCTTTTTACCTCAACTAGTTGATACTCTATTTTATCATATTTCAGCCCAAGTGTAAAAGCAGAATACTGTATCAGCGGATATTTACTCTATTTTTCAAATGATTTTACTCCTGCAATAAAAGAAAAAAGACCCTAAGGTCTCCTTTACTTTTATTATTAAACGCGTTCAACTTTACCTGATTTCAAAGCACGAGCTGAAGCCCAAACTTTTTTAGGTTTACCATCGATAAGAACAGTAACTTTTTGAAGGTTTGGTTTTACGGCACGTTTTGTTTGGTTCATCGCGTGTGAACGGTTGTTTCCTGATACAGTCTTACGACCTGTAAAGTAACATACTTTAGCCATTGTGTTTTCCTCCTATTAGATCTAATATAGCGGATGTGCTAGCACCACATACCGTACTATGTTATCACACTTTCTTCTTTTTTGCAAGGGAATTGGAAGATTTTTTTATTTGACGTAGACAACACCAAGTTTACCAAAAGCCACTTCCCCGCGAATAATCAAGGTTTTGCTTGTTGGCGCTACAGGAGCATCTGCCTTGGCTGCACCAAAGGATGTTTCTACTTTCAAATCTACACTCCAGTGTTGTGGAACATAGACGGTTGCATTTCCGAAAGCAACTTCGATATTTAAAGTTGCAAAATCACCTAACATATCTGCATTGTCATAGTAGATTTTTGCATTTCCAAAAGCAACTTCTACTTGGTCTTCTACAAGATCTTGATCTTGTTTATAGAAAGTCCCACTTCCAAAAGCGACTTCCTTGTCTGTCAGAATGGTCTTTTCACCGTCATACCACCATTTTTTCCCGTTCCAAAACTTACTTGAGTGAGTGAGATAGCCAACACCTAGCACTGCTAAGATACTAGCCCAAAATAGAGACTGATTTGGGATAGGTAAAATGTTATAAAAATGATTTGCAATCATTACTGCTACTAGAGCTGTAAAAACTGCTGATGTCAGGTGACGACGAAGCAAAGATTCAACTGACTGGTAGGCAAAAAAGACGATACCAAGTAAAGGCCATATTTTACCATCCAAAGAAGGAATGCCAAAATTTCCTTGCAACAAAATCCATGCTGCTAAAACCAGCAACACAATACCAAATGCTTTCTTTTTCATGTTCTTACCTCATGTTTCTTAGATTTTCTTTTAGGAGGGATTGGTAATGTCGTGAGACATGAACCTCCTTGTGGGTCTGGTAAAAGGAAATGGTGCCTGTTCCTGAAAAGGACTTGTCCACCGAATAAACCTGACGGATATTTGCGATAGTTGACTTGGATACCCGACTAAAATAGCGAGGAAGGATAGACTCTAACTCATAGAGTTTAAGCCGAACTTCGTAGGCATCTTTCTGGGTATGGGCATAAATCTTGTTCCCTTCTGTCTCAAAGAAGAGAATTTCCGACAGATCCAGATAATATTCACCCGTCCCCTTATAAAAAATTAACCTAGGAAACTTGGACTCTTGCAAGAGTCGCTGTAAATCCGCAATCTCATCTGTCAAAGCCGCCGCCTTGATGACAATTTCAGTTTCCTCTAAATTACTATCAATTTCGATTCGTAACTTCATTCCATCTCCTTTCTGACTCTACTATATCAAAGCTAAAATAAGAAAACAAGAGCAAAAAAGCAAGTGGTTACTTTAGACCCATAAGTGGTTGTAAGACCGCCTTAACTTGCAGGTCAAAATAGAAAGAAAATCACACCACACACAAGACCACAAATATAACCAACTACTACATCCTTGGGATAATGAACACCACCTAGTACTCGGACAAAGGCTAAGAGTTCTGAGCAAATAAGCAAGATTATTCCGATCAAAGTCCAAGCATGGAAACAGGCCATAGAGATGATAGTTGCTGAAAAGACATGACGACTGGGCATAGACTGACCAGGACTATCTCTGTCAAGTAGCGGTACAATTTCCCAAACTTCATAAGGCCTAGGAGCATTGATTTTCTTACGTAGAAGGGTCAAAATCACAAAACCTGACGCAGGGACAAACAAGTAGATCCAGACCTGTTTCCCAAGGCCTTCTTGGAGATAAGTAGTGGCTAACAAGGTCAGATAAACTATAGGCATAACTACTGTCATGAAACGATTGAAAGCTCTCAGCAATCTCAGAAAGAGAGGATTATTTTTAATCTTACCAGCGATGTGGTCATACCATTCTTGATAATTTTTCATATATTTTCTCATCACTTACTCAAATTTTGCTTATAGGGAAGCACTTATCTTCTAGTATAGTGCAGAAAAAGAAGGCCGTCAAGCCTTCTTTGGGTTTATTCTTCTGCTTCATCTTCTGTAAATTGACTGTTATAAAGGTCAGCGTAGAATCCTCCTTGTGCCATTAGCTCATCATGATTGCCTTGCTCGATGATATTGCCATCTTTCATGACAAGAATCAAGTCAGCATTTCGGATAGTAGACAAGCGGTGAGCGATGACAAAGGAAGTCCTTCCTTCCATCAATCGATCCATGGCTTTCTGGATCAACTCCTCTGTACGAGTATCAACCGAAGAGGTAGCCTCATCCAAAATCAAGAGTGGCGCATCTTTCAGCAAAGCACGAGCAATGGTCAAGAGTTGTTTTTGACCGACAGACAAGGTCACTGTTTCATCCAAGACGGTATCGTAACCATCTGGTAGAGTCATGATAAAGTGGTGAATCCCTACAGCTTTGCTGGCTTCAATCACGCGCTCATCACTAATACCTGTTTGGTTATAGATAAGATTGTCGCGAATAGTTCCTTCAAAGAGCCAGGTGTCCTGCAGGACCATTGAAAAGGCATCGTGTACTTCCGAACGCTTCATCTCCTTGGTATCCACACCATCAATGCGAATACTTCCCTTATCAATCTCATAGAACTTCATCAAAAGATTGACAATAGTTGTCTTCCCAGCCCCAGTCGGTCCGACAATGGCAACTTTTTGACCTGCATGAGCTGTCGCAGAAAAGTCATGGATGATGGTTCGCTCTGGTGTGTAACCAAAGGAAACTCGATCAAAGAGCACTTGACCTTTCATAGCGCTCAATTGTCTTACTTTATGGTATTCATCTTCCATTTCCTCTTCAGCTAGGAATTCGAAGACACGTCCCATGGCTGCACTAGCCTGCTGCAAACTAGTAATCCCTTGGGCAATTTGTGAAAGAGGCTGAGAAAAGATACGAACGTAGGCCATAAAGGCAACGATAATCCCGATACTGATGTGTCCATTTAAAGCCAAGGCTGCACCAACGATAATCACCAAGGCATAGCTAAAGTTCCCAATAAACATCATAATCGGCATCATAATCCCTGAAATAAACTGAGATTTCCAGATACTATCATACAGACGATGGTTTAATTTCGCAAACTCTTCTTTCGTACTCTCGATGGCATTATAACTGGTCACCACATTATGGCCAGAGTACATTTCCTCCACATAGCCATTGACAGCTGCCAAATCTTGTTGCTGACTCTTAAAGAAGCCCTGGGATTTGCCCATAAAGACGGATACAAATACAAACCCAACAAGAGTTGAAATAACCGTCACCAAGGCTAAAATCCAGTTCATCCCAAACATGGTTACCAAGACTGCCACGACCAGTAAAGTGGATGAAAGAACTGTTCCCAGACTTTGATTAAGGGATTGAGCTGCAGTGTCAACGTCATTGGTCACACGAGACAAGGTATCTCCTGGAGAGTGTCCATCAAAATATCTCAATGGTAGGCGATTAATTTTCTCTGCAATAGCTCTTCTTAAACGCTCTGAAAAACGTTGAATAGCTGTTGTAAACAGAAAGGCCTGCAAATAATTTGATAGAAGTCCGATCACATAAATCACGGCCAAAAAACCACCAATAGCTGCAACCGCCGCGACATCCACACTTGTTTCTAGACCACTGGCAATAATATTAGTCATTTCCTTGATGCGAGTCGGCCCATAAACAGTAATGATATTGGATACGATTGTTGCTAGAAAGGCTATCAGAAGGGCAAACTGGAGGCCTGCAAGATAGGGTTTACTCTGTTTCCAAAGAGACATTTTCTTATTTTCCATGTTCCAATTCCTCCTTCGATAGTTGTGAATAGGCAATTTCTTGGTAAACTTCGTTATTAGCTAGAAGTTCCCTGTGGGTGCCTTGTCCCACGACTTTCCCTTGATCCAAGACCAAAATCAAATCTGCGTCCATAATCGTTGAAATACGCTGTGCGACGATAAGCTTGGTCATAGACTTGGTTTTCTCTGCTAACTCTTGGCGTAGGACACGGTCTGTCTTGTAGTCCAAGGCTGAGAAGGAGTCATCAAAGATGAGGATTTCTGGCTTCCGAGCTAAGGCACGCGCAATGGCCAGACGCTGTCTTTGACCACCTGAGAAGTTGGTTCCTCCTTGGGCCACTTCTGACGCTAAGCCCGCTTCCTTGTCTTCGATAAAGTTCTTAGACTGAGCCAACTCCAAAGCCTGCCACATAGCCTGCTCACTAAGTGGTGTTTCTAGACTTTGTCCAAAGTCTAGATTGTCCTTGACATCACCTGAAAAGAGAACAGCTTTTTGTGGAATATAACCAACCTTGTTGCGCAAATCTTCTAGAGCATAGTCTTGAACATTGACACCGTCTACCAGAATTTCTCCTGCTGACACATCGTAGAAACGTGGAATCAGATTGACCAGAGTTGATTTACCAGAACCTGTTGACCCAATAAAGGCCACTGTTTGACCAGCGTCTGCTCTAAAGCTAACATTCTCAATAACCGCCTCCGAATTTGCCGCATAGCGGAAGGTCACATCCTTAAATTCGACCTGACCTTGGAGGTTTTCATCAGCCAGCTGCACTTGAGCAGGGTTTTGGATAGAAGAATGCAAATCTAAAACTTGATTAATCCGCTTAGCAGAGACCATAGTTCGGGGAAGAACGATGAAGAGTGCTCCCATGAGAAGGAAGCCCATGACAACCTGCATAGCATAAGACATGAAAACAATCATGTCACTAAAGAGAGGCAGACGCGCTATCGGAGCAGCGTCGTTAATCACATAGGCCCCAATCCAGTAAATCGCCACACTCAAACCACTTGAAATCCCCATCATGATAGGGTTCAAAATAGCCATAAGACGGTTGACAAACAAATTCAAGCGTGTCAATTCATCATTTGCTGCTGCAAATTTTTCATTTTGGTATTCTTCAGCATTGTAGGCGCGAACGACACGAATACCTGTTAAACTCTCACGAGTGATACTGTTCAGTTTATCAGTCAGATTTTGAATCAAGGACTGTTTTGGAAAGGCTAGCGTCATCAAGACTGTCGTCATCAGGACGTTGACAATCACTGCCACAAGTACGGCCCAGAGCCAGTATTCCGAATGACCTAAAATCTTCCCAATAGCCCAGATAGCCATAATTGGACCACGTGTTACCACTTGCAAGCCCATGGTAATCAACATTTGAACTTGAGTAATGTCATTGGTGGTACGAGTTAAAAGACTGGGAATAGAGAATTTCTTAATCTCTGTCTGCGAGTAATCCAAAACTCGGTTAAAAATATCACTTCTCAACCTACTAGTATAAGAAGCCGCCACTCGGGATGCAAAAAATCCAACTGCAACTACGGACAAGAAGGCAAGAAAGGACATTCCCACCATCATGCTTGCCGGCTGCCACAACTCATCTAAATTAGTTCCTTGACTACCTAGCAAATCCGTAATTTTCGAGATATAGGTTGGCACTTCCAACTCTAGATAGACCGAAAAGCAAGTAAAGAGAATAGCTAGTAAAATCATCCCCCATTCTTTTCTACTAATTCGTTTGCCTAATTTCTTCATTCTCTCCTCCTATTCCCTTGATATTTTCCTGTAGTTGACTGAGAACCTTCTCAAAAATCAGTAATTCATCTTCATCAATGCCTTCCATCAACTGCTTGTCTATTCGTTCAAAAAAAGCCTTAACCTCTTGCATCTGAGAACGTGCTTTGTCCGTCAAACGAACAAATTTTGCCCGCTTATCAACAGGACTCACCTCCAATTCCACCAAACCATTTTGCACCATACGCTTGACCAAATTACTAGCAACAGACTTGGTAATATTGAGTTCCTGCTCGATATCTTTAATCAGGACCAGTTCCTCTTTTTGTTCACAATGATCTAAAAAACGCAGAACCTGACCTTGAGGCCCACCCATAAATTCAATACCACAACGTTTGGCTTCCTTTTGCACCATCAGGTGAATCTGATGACCAAAACGCTTAAAGACTAACATCGGTTTATCCATACTAACTCCTTTCTAACTATCACATTTAGTTCTCCTAGGAACTAAATAAGTTTCCATGAGAACTATTTTATCATTTTCAGAAAAGATGTCAAGAAAAAAGTTTTCATGAGAACTATCATAGTTTAAATTGACATTAGGCAATATTTTTTATATAATAAGCACTCACTACTGTGGGTAGGAATCCATTCACTCAATGAAGGGAGAAAACTTTCAAATGAAACCAGAAGAACAAAGAGTTTTAGGAATCTTAGCAACCATTTTTGGAGCCATCGCACTTTTAGGATCCTGGATCCCGTTTATTAACTATCCATCGTTGTTCATCGGCATCGTCGCATTTATCTTGGGGATTATCGGCCTTATCGTCAACCTCAAAAAACGGAAAAAAATGGCTATTATCGGAACATCCCTGGCAGTTACCTCCGTTGTACTTTTCTTTACGAGTCAGGTACTATACGCTGATGTCTACAAAGAGTATGCCAAGGAGTTTAACCGTTCCTACATGGATACGAGTTCCTCAATGGAACGCGAAGAAAAAAGCGGCTTGACAGACGATACCTCCGCCTGGACCCAAGAACAGTTCGACGCCTTAATCGAAGGTGACCTTGACAACAAAGGAAAAGGTGGTACCAACTACGAGGATATTATCAACAAACACGGAAAGCCAGATTCTGAGTTTGACTTCACTCTTGGGGGTTACGATACGAAAAAAATCACCTATATCTCCATTGGAGACAAGATCAAGACTGTTACCTTAACTTTTGCAAAACAGGACAATGGAGAGATCTTGCTCGTCCAAAAACATGCAGTCGGTCTAGGTCTAGAAAAAAGCAAGCAACAAAACGATTCTGAAACCTGAGTCTAAGTTCAAACATCAAAAAAACGAACAGCTAGTAAAACTGTTCGTTTTTCTATTAGAATCCATCTACGTTTGTGTAGATCTTTTGTACGTCTTCGTCGTCTTCAAGAACGCTGTAAAGTTTTTCAAAGGTTTCAAGGTCATCGCCTGACAATTCCACTTCTGACTGAGGGATCATTTCCAATTCAGTCACTTGGAATTCTTCGACACCTGACTCACGAAGGGCAACGATAGCCTTGTGAAGGTCAGTTGGCGCTGTGTAAACTGTGATTGTCCCTTCTTCTGCTTCTACATCGTCCACATCTACATCTGCTTCTAACAATTGCTCAAAGACCGCATCGGCATCTTCACCAGCAAACACGATAACACCCTTGTTGTCAAAGAGGTAAGAAACCGAACCTGAAGCACCCATGTTTCCGCCGTTTTTACCGAAGGCTGCACGGACATTGGCTGCTGTACGGTTGACATTTGAAGTCAAAGTATCAACGATTAGCATAGAACCATTTGGTCCAAAACCTTCGTAACGTCCTTCTGTAAAGGTTTCATCTGTGTTTCCTTTTGCTTTATCAATCGCTTTATCAATAACGTGTTTTGGCACTTGAGCTTGTTTAGCACGGTCGATAACGAATTTCAAGGCTGAGTTTGATTCTGGATCTGGATCACCTTTTTTAGCTGCTACATAGATTTCTACACCAAATTTTGCATATACTTTAGAGTTAGCTCCATCTTTAGCCGTTTTCTTGGCTACGATATTGGCCCATTTACGTCCCATTAGGAATCTCCTTTTTTCACATTTTAATCTTTCTTATTATAACACAAGTTTTTTCGATTTTCACTAGAGGAAATGGATTTTATTCAGTAAATCCAACTAGGATTGCACTTTGGTTACCAATATTGCCTTGCCTTCTTTTATCAAGGGGTGACGAAACAGTGAGAAATACAGTTGGATAGTCATGACAACCCAGATGAGGGGTTCGCAAAGGATAACTCCCTTATAGCCTGCCCAAGGGATAATCAAGACCACAAAAGCGATTTTCCCGATTAGTTCGATAAAACTAGATACCAGAGGAAGGACTTTTTGCCCCAAACCCTGCAAGCAATTGCGATAAATCAACAAGAGACTCAAAATAGGATAAAAGGCTGAACTGATTTGCAGATAGAGACTTCCATTTTCTATCAAGTAACCATCTGTCGAACTAGCCAAGAAGGAAACCAAGGCTGGACTGGCAAAAAAGAGGAAGATACAAACAAAAACTGCCCAGGATATACTTAAACGACTGCCGATTCGAAGTCCTTGAACAATGCGGTCTGGTCGCTTAGCTCCTAGATTCTGAGAAGCAAAGGTCGTCATTGATGCAGAAATAGCGGTCATAGGAAGAAGGGCAAAGGCCATAATGCGTCGAGCTGCCGTCTGGGCACTAATAATCACGGCTCCAAAAGTATTGACAGAAGACTGTAAAATCACACTACCGATGGACACAATTGAACTCATCAAGCCCATAGCCAGACCTTGCTCCAAGAGATCGGCGTATAAGGCCTTATCCCATTTGAAATGCTTGAGTTGAGGCAAAAGTTCTGGCACACTTTTACGAATATAATAAAAGCAAAGAACCGCTGATAAACCTTGCGAAATGATGGTAGCAAGTCCCGCCGATTGAACTCCCAGATGCAATTGCGTAATAAAATAGAGATCCAGAACCACATTAACCAAGGCAGAGAAAATCAGAAATCCAAGCGCTGCCAGACTGTCCCCAATGGACCGCAATAAGCCTGCAAAAAGATTATAAGCAAAGCTGACACCTACACAGGTCACAATCATAGATATATATTGATAGGACTGGGGAAGAATTTCTGCAGGAGTATCTAGGTATTGCAAGAGAGGATACAAACCAAGAAATCCCAGCAGCATAACTACAACACTCAAAAGAGTACCTAAAATCCAGGTGGCTGCTACTGCCTCCTTGATTTTAGTGAAATTCCGAGCTCCATAATAACGGGCAATGACAATTCCCATGCCATTGCCAACACCAAGAGTAAAACCTACAATCAGGTCAAAAATTGCTGTCGTCGCTCCTACTGCAGCCAAGGATTCTTGACCAAGAAATCGTCCAACAATCAAGACATCAGCAGTATTATAGAGCTGTTGAAAAATATTTGATAGCAAGATTGGGAAGGCGAAGCTTAAGAGCGAGGGAAGAATCGAACCATGTATCAGGTCCACTGTTCGTTTTTTATTCATAAGGCTATTATATCAGCTTTCTAGAGGAGCAACAAGAAACAGCAAACTATGCGTGAGCTGAAAACCAGAAAAAGACAACGAAAAAGCAGTGGATTTTTCCACTACTTTGACAGCTTATACTCAATGAAAATCAAAAAGCAAACTAGGAAGCTAGCCGTAAGCTGTACTTGAGTACGGTAAGGCGACGCTGACGTGGTTTGAATTTGATTTTCGAAGAGTATTATTCTTCAATTTCGATTTCAAGCTCATCGCCTAGGTCAAGTGTAACTTCTTCATTCACAGAATCTACTTGAGTTGCTTCTTCTTTTTTGCTTTCAGCAGCTTCTTCTCCATCAATCAAACCAAATTGAACACGGACTTGATGGTCAATCTCATCAAAGACTTCTGGGTGATCTGCCAAGTATTTCTTAGCATTTTCAGAACCTTGCCCGATTTTCTCATCCTTGTAAGAATACCAAGCTCCTGCTTTTTTGATGATATCCAAATCGCTTGCGATCTTCAAAAGTTCACCAGTCTTAGAAATCCCTTCTCCGTACATGATTTCAACGAAGGCTTCCTTAAATGGTGGAGCCACCTTGTTTTTCACGACCTTGATCTTAGTTTCTTTACCGACATTGGTGTCTTTTTGGTCACCAGTTCCCTTGATTTGTGTGCTTCCACGAACATCCAAACGGACTGATGCGTAGAATTTCAGAGCACGTCCACCAGGAGTTGTTTCTGGATTTCCAAACATCACCCCAACTTTTTCACGTAATTGGTTGATAAAGATGGCAATTGTTTTGGTTTTATTGATAGAAGCACCAAGTTTACGCATAGCCTGGCTCATCATACGAGCCTGTAAACCAACGTGGCTATCTCCGATATCTCCATCAATTTCTGCACGAGGTACAAGGGCAGCAACTGAGTCGACCACGACAAGATCTACAGCACCTGAGTCAATCAATTTTCCTGCAATCTCAAGACCTTGCTCTCCTGAGTCTGGTTGTGACAAGAGTAATTCGTCAATGTTGACCCCAAGAGCCGCAGCATAAGCTGGATCGAGGGCATGTTCCGCATCGATAAAGGCTGCAATCCCACCTTCTTTTTGTGCTTGCGCAACTGCATGAAGGGCAACTGTTGTCTTACCAGATGACTCTGGCCCATAGATTTCAATGATACGTCCCTTAGGATAACCACCTGAACCAAGGGCAATGTCAAGAGCCAAAGAACCTGAGCTCATCACTTGCACCTTTTGCTCGGCACGTTCACCCAAACGCATGATTGAACCCTTACCAAAGTCTTTCTCAATTAATTTAAGAGCGTCATTCAAGGCTTTTTCACGTTCAGCCCCAAATTTTTTTGAAATTTCATCTAATTTTTTTGGTTTTTTCGCCATTCTATTCTCCTACATTCTAATGGTCCTTAGACCTATCTACTATTATATCAAAAGTTAGTCACTTAATAAAGCCTTGCGAACTAGGTTAAAGGCATGCATAACCGCAATGTGACGTACATCTGCTCGACTTCTGCCTCCAATATTAACCTTGATGACCTCAGTTCCATGCTCTTGAGCCAAGCCTATGAAGACTGTCCCAGCTGGATGTCCTTCTAGGCTATCTGGTCCTGCCACTCCAGTCAAACTAATGCCAAAATCAGACTGGGTCTTGATTCGTGCCTGCTCAGCCATCTTTTGAGCTGTAAATTCAGACACCACACCCTGTTCTTCCAAATCCTTGGCAGGAATATCCAATATCTTTGATTTCTCCTCCAAGCTATAGGTTACAAAACCACCCTTAAATATACTTGAAGCACCCGAGAAATCCGCTACCCTAGCTTGGAAAAGACCAGCCGTCAAACTCTCAGCAGCCGTGATGGTTTTCCCCTGCCTTTTCAGTTCTTCTACCACAATGCTAGCTAAACTGGACTCTTCCCCATAACCATAACAAAGGTCTCGTAAAGAAAGGCCTTCAAAAGTCTGGCGGTCCAAGATTTGATTTTCCAAGATATCCAGCACTTGATTCGCCTCTTCTTGGTTGCTAGCTTTTGTTGACAGACGCAGAGTGACTTCTCCTGTCTTAGCATAAGGGGCCAAGGTCGGATCTGTTTGATTATCAATCAAATCAGACAAAATCGTAACCAACTGACTTTCGCCAATCCCAAAGAAACGAAGAACTCGGGAATATAGCTTACTCCCTGTCATCAACTTGGGTAGAAGTTGGTTTAAAACCATGGGTTTTAATTCACTTGGTGGACCGGGAAGGACGACATAGGTCACTCCTTCGATTTCTAATATGCCCCCCACAGCCAGTCCTGTTTCATTTGGCAGTGGAGTCGCTCCTTCTACAAGTTGAGCTTGTCTTTCGTTATTCGGTGTTCGGGCATAGTCTGGTCTCTGGGCAAAAAAGACATCCAACTTCTCCTGCGCCTGAGGATCAAAGACTAATTCTTTCCCTAAAAATTTAGCTAGAGTTTGTTTGGTCAAATCGTCCTCAGTTGGTCCCAAACCACCTGTTAAAATCACCAGACTACTACGTTGACTGGCAATCTCAAGCAAAGACAAGAGACGAGCTTCATTGTCTCCTACAGCCGTCTGAAAATATACGTCTACCCCAATCTCTGCTAGTTTTTCCGATAAAAACTGGGCATTGGTATTAACAATCTGTCCGGTCAAAATCTCTGTTCCAACAGCAATGATTTCTGCTTTCATGTTTCCTCCTACCTATCTATTCGTATTTTTTTGAAAAAATCGCAGGAAATTTCCCACGATTTTAACTATAAAATAGATTATTCTACATCTTCTTGATTTGTTGTATTATTAATCGCACCTGTTCCCAAACCGATACCATTTTGATTACCTAAAACATTTTCGTATAAGACTGCATTTGTCTCTAACTCTGTCACCTTCGGTTTATCAAGTGAGGTTCTCAAAAGATTCTGCATTTCCAACATATGCTCAGTTGTAACAATCTGGTAAGAAATACCCTGCAGTTCTGCATCTTCTCCTCGCAATTGTTGGGTTTCAATCGTTTTAAACGAGTCCTTGTAACCTAACAAACTTGGGATACTCTTAGCAGACAAATCTATATTGGTCTGCATATTGGTACTTAGAGCTTTTAAGATAGACTGGTAGTGACTAACGCTATTCAAACTAAGAACTTTTTCAACAACCTTTTGAATGACTTCACGCTGACGCTTCTGACGACCGTAGTCCCCTTCTGGGTCCTGGTAGCGCATGCGAGAATAAACAAGAGCTTCATCTCCATTTAGAGTTTGTTGCCCAACACCAATAGAAATGGTATTAAATTCCTCTTGGTCACTGATAGAAATCGGGAAACCTAGAGTGTTGTTGACGGTTATACCACCCACTGCATCAACTAATTGTTGCAATCCGTGCATATTGACCATAATATAGCGGTCAATATGGATGTTCATCATCTTCTGAATAGTTGAGATAGCTAATTCTGCACCTCCACCCGCATATGCAGCGTTTAGTTTTGCTTCCTCAATCTGACCATCTTTATGCTGAATTTTAGTCAAGATATCACGTTCCAAACTCAACATCGTTGTCTTTTTCGTGTGCGGATTAACCGTCAAGAGAATCATGGAATCACTATTTCCCTCCCAAGGGTCAGTTCGTTCCTCATTTCCAGTATCAACCCCCATTAAAAGGATCGTTAAGGGTTCAGTAGCCTCAATAACATTGGTTTCTTCCCCAATCTTTTTATAGGTTTTTGATAAGGTTTCTGTACCTTGCTGATAAATAGTATAAGCAAAAACACCCACACCTAAAACTGTCACAGCTAGAAAAGCTAGCACCATTCCAATAATTTTTTTAACCATATTTCTATTAATCTATCAGCCTACCCATCAGGTAAACATCTATAAATTCCCCTTCTTCTATGTACGCACCACGCTCTTGTTTACCTTCAATTACAAAGCCATGCTTTTGATATAAATGAACTGCAGCCTGATTACGAGTTTGGACAGTGAGTTGAAGTCGACGAAGAATACCACTAGCCTGCGCCCATTCTACGACTTCTTCAAGTAACAAACTCCCCAGTCCATTATTCCAATACTTCTTACCAATCACAATAAAGAGATCTCCGATGTGACGAACTCTCTTACGTTGATCGGCTGTGATATTTACCAGACCTGCAATTTCATCATTCAGCAAGGCCAGTAAAGTGATTTGATTTTCCGAGTGAGCCTGTTTATCCAAAAACAACTCCATCTCAGTATCTGTCAACAGAATGCCTTCCCTATCCAGACTGGTAAAATCTGTTTCTAGACTGACACGATTTAAAAATGTCACTAATTCAGCAGCATCACCAGGTTCCGCTTCTCTAATGAGCAATTCATACTCCATGTTGAAGCTCCTCTAAAAGCTTTTCTGCACGCAAACCCTTGGCTTTGAAGTTTAATCTGCGTCCGTCTCCTTCTTTTAGAATTTCCAATTCTAAATAAGTATCTGGTAAGGCATCACCTAAAAGATGTCCCCACTCTATGACAGTCACGCCGCCACCAAAGAGAAACTCATCTAAATCGATAGAATCAGCGTCCCCCTCAATACGATAAACATCTAAATGATAAAGAGGAAGACGACCTTCATACTCTCTCACAATAGTATAGGTTGGACTCTTAATCATCTGAGTAATCTGTAACCCTTTAGCAAGACCTTTTGTAAAGGTCGTTTTGCCTGCTCCAAGTTCTCCAGTTAGAATTAAGACATCATTCTTTTCTAATAAATAGCCCAAACGTTCACCTAAGGACTGTAACTCTTCTTCGTTTTTAGTGTACATGTTTCTATTATACCAAAAAGTTGTCCTTTGTCGAGATATTATCTATGAATTCCATATTATAAATTGTAAAACTTGGACCTTCACTTCTTTTATATTTAAAATAGAAACAGCAAGAAGACAACTAACAAGATATCTCTCATCAAATGACTGTAAAATGAAACTTCCCAGCGAATGACTTTTGGCACCAACAGTCCTAGAAAAAGCATTCCCAAGGCAATATAAAAGGTCATGGATAATAGCATCCAAGGATTTCTGAGAAAGATTAGAATAGCTAGTCCACTAATAAAACAGATTTCCTTCTTTCCTAAAATCTTTTTCAATCCATTTACATACTTCTGAATTGGTAGAAAAACTAACAAATCAATACCAAATAAGAAAAAGAAACTCGGTAGAAAGGCTTCCACAACCCCTTCTACGGATGTATTTCCTGCAAGGATATGTTCTATGACAATTAAAGCTAAACCCAAAATGTTTACTAAAAGCAACAGACTATACAAGAATTGTTGCTTATCTTCCTTAAAAACTGAATAAGATTGATTTCGCTGTCCACTATAGTAGTTTATCCCTGCCCCAATACTGGCAAGGAGCAACATGCCAACTAAATAATAGAAGCAGTTTTGATTTAACATCAAGGCCCAAGTCGATAAACTTAAACAAGAACAGCTACTAATACCAAAAACTGTCAGCAATAACAAAACACGAATTTGCTTTTTCATTTTTTCCATCATTCTTCCTCCCTTACTTGCTCTTATTATAGGCTAGAAATCCTCACCATTGCTAGAATATTTCTCAACTGTCAGTTTTCTACTCTAAAATGCAAAAAAGTTTGATGCAAGTAACCCTTACATCAAACTTTTACTACTTTCCGTCAAACCAAAGAGCAATTTCTCGCTTAGCTGACTCTTCTGAATCTGAACCATGTACAACATTCTGAATAGCTTGGTTTTCTCCAGCAGCTTTTGCAAAATCACCTCGAATCGTTCCTGGTAAAGCTTCTTCTGGACGAGTCGCACCCATCATGGTCCGCCAAGTTTCAATTACTTTGGGACCAGAAATGATACCTACAAGAACCGGTCCTGAAGTCATAAATTCACGAATCGGTGGGTAAAAACTTTGACCAACCAAGTCCTGATAGTGCTGATCAATCAACTCTTCTGAAACCTGTGAACGCAACTCCAATTTTTCGATTGTCAATCCACGTTGTTCAATGCGTTTCAACACCTCACCCACTAATCCTCTTTTTACACCATCTGGTTTAATGATAAAAAATGTTTGTTCCATACCCGTCTCCTTTGTCAGCTTCTTTCTTTTATTTTACCACATTTCATGGAAAAATGGAGAAAATTTTCAGAAAAGAGAATAAGAGAACCCGAAGGCTCTCTTATTCTCTTTTATTCTACTGTTTCTTCCACAGTTTCAACGGCAGTATCCACAACTACTTCTGTTGTTTCTTCATTTCCTTCTTCCTCTACTGGAGGATTAAGGTACTCTTCTTCGTTGACAGCATGTGGTTCAAGGTTACGGTAACGAGCCATACCAGTACCTGCTGGGATGATCTTACCGATGATAACATTTTCCTTGAGTCCAAGGAGATGGTCTTTCTTACCACGGATAGCCGCGTCAGTAAGGACACGAGTTGTTTCCTGGAAGGAAGCCGCTGACAAGAAACTGTTGGTTTCAAGTGAGGCTTTGGTAATTCCCATAAGGACTGGGCGACCTGTCGCTGGAACTCCACCTGAGATAAGGACATCTTTGTTAGCATCTGTAAAGTCATTGATATCCATGAGGGTACCCATGAGAAGATCTGTGTCACCTGGATCCATGACACGTACTTTACGGATCATTTGACGAACCATTACCTCGATGTGTTTGTCACCGATTTCTACCCCTTGGCTACGGTAAACTTTTTGTACTTCACCGAGAAGGTAAGTTTCAACTGACAAGACATCACGAACTGCAAGGAGACGTTTTGGTTGGATAGAACCTTCTGTCAGAGCAGCACCACGCGCTACTTGGTCCCCAACTTCTACACGCATACGAGCTGTAAATGGAACAACGTATTCACCTTCGCCAGTTTCACCCTTAACAAAGACTTTCTTAGTACGAGTTGATGCATCTTCTTCGATAGCGGTAACTTGTCCTTTAACCTCTGTGATAACCGCTTCCCCTTTAGGATTGCGGGCTTCAAAGATTTCTTGGACACGAGGAAGACCCTGAGTGATATCGGTATTTGAGGCAACCCCACCCGTGTGGAAGGTACGCATTGTAAGCTGTGTACCAGGTTCCCCGATAGATTGGGCAGCGATTGTACCAACTGCTTCACCAACCTCAACCGCATCACCAGTCGCCAAGTTGATACCATAACAGTGACGGCAGACACCATGACGAGTGTTACATGTAAATACAGAGCGGATAGTCACTTCTTCCACACCAGCATTAACAATTTCACGCGCCTTATCTTCTGTAATCAACTCATTTGGACCGATAATCACTGCACCAGTTTCTGGATGTTTAACAGTTTTCTTAGTGTAACGACCATTGAGACGCTCTTCGAGAGACTCAATCATTTCTTTTCCTTCTGCGATAGAGCGGATCAAGAGACCACGATCTGTTCCACAGTCGTCCTCACGGATGATAACGTCTTGGGCAACGTCAACCAAACGACGAGTCAAGTAACCTGAGTCGGCTGTCTTAAGGGCCGTATCGGTCATACCTTTACGGGCACCGTGAGTTGAGAAGAACATTTCGAGTACTGACAAACCTTCGCGGAAGTTTGAAAGGATTGGCAATTCCATGATACGTCCGTTCGGAGCAGCCATCAGACCACGCATACCGGCAAGCTGTGAGAAGTTTGAGATGTTACCACGGGCTCCAGAATCCATCATCATAACGATTGGGTTCTTAGGATCTTGGTTGGCAATCAAGCGTTTCTCAAGTTTTTCACGAGCAGCACGCCATTCGGCTGTAACAGCATTGTAACGCTCGTCGTCTGTGATCATACCACGACGGAATTGTTTGGTGATTTGTTCTACACGCTTGTGTGATTCTTCAATGATTTCAGCCTTGTCATCAACGACTGGGATATCGGCGATACCCACTGTCAATCCTGCAAGAGTTGAGTGGTGGTAACCGAGGTTCTTCATACGGTCAAGTAGGGCAGAAGTTTCTGTCGTACGGAAACGTTTGAAGATTTCAGCGATGATATTACCAAGGTTTTTCTTCTTGAATGGAGGGTTAAGTTCAAGATTGCTGATAGCTTCCTTGATATCTCCACCAAGTGGCAAGAAGTATTTAGCTGGAACGCCTTCTGTCAAGTTGGCATTGTTTGGTTCTTGCAAGTATGGTAGACCCTCTGGCATGATGTCGTTGAAGAGGATTTTACCAACTGTTGTAAGCAAGACCTTGTGTTTTTGCTCTTCTGTCCAAGGCTTGTTGAGGCTGTCTGTTGCGATACCAACACGTGAGTGAAGGTGAACATAACCATTACGGTAAGCCATAACCGCTTCGTCACGGTCTTTGAAGACCATTCCTTCACCTTCACGACCAGCTTCTTCCATAGTCAAGTAGTAGTTACCCAAAACCATGTCCTGAGATGGAGTAACAACTGGTTTACCATCTTTCGGGTTCAAGATGTGCTCAGCAGCTAGCATCAAGATACGAGCTTCTGCTTGGGCTTCTTCTGAAAGCGGTACGTGGATGGCCATTTGGTCCCCGTCAAAGTCGGCATTGTAGGCTTCACAGACAAGTGGGTGCAAGCGAAGGGCCTTACCATCAATCAAGACTGGCTCGAAGGCTTGGATCCCCAAACGGTGAAGGGTCGGTGCGCGGTTCAAAAGCACTGGGTGTTCTTTAATCACTTCTTCAAGAATATCCCAGATACGCTCATCTCCGCGTTCCACCAAGCGTTTAGCTGCTTTGACGTTTTGCACGATATCACGGGCAACGATTTCACGCATGACGAATGGTTTAAAGAGTTCGATAGCCATTTCACGTGGCACACCACATTGGTACATCTTAAGCGTTGGACCAACGGCGATAACGGAACGTCCTGAGAAGTCAACACGTTTACCGAGCAAGTTTTGACGGAAGCGTCCTTGTTTACCTTTAAGCATGTGACTCAATGATTTCAGTGGACGGCTACCTGGTCCTGTGATTGGACGACCACGACGACCATTGTCAATCAAAGCATCAACTGCTTCTTGAAGCATACGCTTCTCATTTTGAACGATGATACCTGGTGCATTCAACTCGAGCAAACGAGCCAAACGGTTGTTACGGTTGATAACACGGCGGTAAAGGTCGTTCAAGTCAGATGAGGCAAAACGGCCACCATCCAACTGCAACATTGGACGAAGATCTGGTGGAATAACCGGAAGGATGTTGAGAATCATCCATTCAGGTTTGTTTCCAGACTTGTAAAAGGCATCCAAAACATCCAAACGACGGATGGCTTTGACACGTTTTTGTCCAGTAGCTGTTTTCAACTCTTCTTTGAGTTCAGCAATTTCTTTTTCAAGATCTACTTGTTTCAAAAGGTCTTGGATAGCTTCGGCACCCATCTTGGCAACGAACGATCCATAACCATACTCACGCAAACGCTCACGGTATTCGCGCTCTGTCATGATAGACTTGTGCTCAAGTGGTGTATCCTTAGGATCAATAACCACATAAGCCGCAAAGTAGATAACTTCCTCGAGGGCACGAGGGCTCATATCAAGGGTCAAGCCCATACGGCTTGGAATTCCCTTGAAGTACCAGATGTGAGATACAGGAGCTTTCAATTCGATATGTCCCATACGCTCACGACGAACTTTTGTACGCGTTACTTCAACCCCACAGCGGTCACAAACAATTCCTCTGTAACGAATGCGTTTGTACTTACCACAAGCACATTCCCAGTCTTTTGTAGGACCAAAGATAACTTCATCAAAGAGTCCTTCACGTTCTGGTTTCAAGGTACGGTAATTGATTGTTTCAGGTTTTTTGACTTCTCCATAAGACCATGAACGGACTTTACTTGGAGAAGCTAGGGTGATTTGCATACTTTTAAAACGATTTACATCAACCACTATTTCTTCCCTTTCTATTCTAAGTGAACTGCTTATTCTTCTTCAGCAGCTTCTTCTGTTGCTTCCGCTTTTGTTGCTTTCTCAGCTTCTTCAGCTTCAAAGGCTGCTTTAGCCTCTTGGGCTGCTTTTTCGCGGGCTTTTTCAAGGTCATCTACGTGGATGACATCTTCGTCCATTCCTTCATCCAAGTCACGAAGTTCCACTTCTTGGTCATCTTCGTCTAGGACACGCATGTCAAGACCAAGAGATTGCAATTCTTTGACAAGAACTCGGAAGGATTCTGGAACACCTGGTTTTGGAATTGGTTTTCCTTTTGTAATGGCTTCATAAGCTTTCAAACGTCCGTTGATATCGTCAGACTTGTAAGTCAAGATTTCTTGAAGAACATTTGAGGCACCGTAGGCTTCAAGAGCCCAAACCTCCATCTCACCGAAACGTTGTCCACCAAACTGAGCTTTACCTCCGAGTGGTTGTTGGGTAACGGTTGAGTATGGTCCGACTGAACGTGCGTGCAATTTATCATCAACCATGTGGTGGAGTTTGATCATGTACATGACACCAACTGACACACGGTTATCAAACGGTTCCCCAGTACGTCCATCGTAAAGGATTGTTTTGGCATCGCTATCCATACCAGCTTCTTTAACAGTTGACCAAAGGTCTTCAGAACTTGCTCCGTCAAAGACTGGTGTTGCGATATGAATACCAAGAGTACGAGCCGCCATACCAAGGTGGAGCTCCATAACCTGACCGATATTCATACGCGATGGCACCCCAAGTGGGTTCAACATGATATCGACTGGAGTTCCATCTGGAAGGTAAGGCATATCTTCTACAGGAACGATACGAGAGACAACCCCTTTGTTTCCGTGACGTCCGGCCATCTTATCTCCGACCTTGATCTTACGTTTTTGAGCGATGTAGACGCGAACCAGCATGTTAACACCTGATTGCAACTCATCTCCATTTGCACGTGTAAAGATCTTAACATCACGAACGACACCATCGGCACCGTGTGGTACACGAAGAGAAGTATCACGCACTTCACGAGATTTATCTCCGAAGATAGCGTGCAAGAGACGTTCTTCAGCTGAAAGGTCTTTCTCACCCTTAGGTGTTACTTTACCTACAAGGATGTCGCCTTCTTTAACCTCAGCACCGATACGGATAATACCCATTTCGTCAAGGTCTTTAAGAGCGTCTTCCCCAACATTTGGAATTTCACGAGTGATTTCTTCAGGCCCAAGCTTTGTATCGCGCGTTTCTGATTCGTATTCTTCAAGGTGGACAGATGTGTAGACATCGTCTTTAACCAAGCGTTCGCTCATGATAACAGCATCCTCGAAGTTGTAACCTTCCCAAGTCATGTAGGCAACGATTGGGTTTTGTCCAAGCGCCATTTCTCCATTTTCCATAGAAGGTCCGTCAGCGATGAAATCGCCTTTTTCAACGGCATCACCAACTTTTACGAGAGTGCGTTGGTTGTAAGCAGTACCTGAGTTTGAACGACGGAATTTTTGGATGTGGTAAACATCCAATGAACCATCTTCACGACGAACTTCTACCTTGTCAGCATCTGCATAGGTAACTTTACCGTCATACTGAGCAATCACAGCAGCTCCAGAGTCGTGGGCTGCTTGGTATTCCATACCAGTACCAACGTAAGGTGCTTTTGGATTAATCAATGGCACAGCCTGACGTTGCATGTTGGCTCCCATAAGGGCACGGTTGGAGTCATCGTTTTCCAAGAAAGGAATACATGCTGTCGCAACGGCAACTACCTGTTTTGGTGATACGTCCATGTAGTCAACAACATTAGCTGGATACTCTTGGTTGACCCCTTGGTGACGACCCATGACAACTTTCTCAGCAAATGTTCCATCTTCATTCAGACGAGAATTAGCCTGTGCTACAGTAAATTCATCTTCTTCATCGGCTGTCAACCAAACGATTTCGTTCGTAACAACACCTGTTTCACGGTCAACTTTACGGTATGGTGTTTGAACAAAACCATATTTGTTCAAGTGTCCGTAAGATGACAAGTTATTGATCAAACCGATGTTAGGTCCTTCAGGTGTCTCGATTGGACACATACGACCGTAGTGAGTGTAGTGCACGTCACGTACTTCATATCCAGCACGGTCACGTGTCAAACCACCAGGTCCCAAGGCTGACAAACGGCGTTTGTGAGACAACTCAGAAAGTGGGTTGTGTTGGTCCATGAACTGTGACAACTGTGATGAACCAAAGAATTCTTTAACCGAAGCTGTTACAGGACGGATATTAATAATTTGTTGTGGTGTCAAGACTTCGTTATCTTGAACAGACATACGTTCACGGACATTACGTTCCATACGAGAAAGTCCAAGACGTACTTGGTTGGCAAGCAATTCACCAACCGCACGAATACGACGGTTTCCAAGATGGTCGATATCATCTACACGGCCAAGTCCTTCAGCCAAGTTGAGGAAGTAGCTCATCTCAGCAAGGATATCTGCAGGAGTAACGATACGAACCTTGTCATCTGGATTAGCATTACCAATGATTGTTACGACACGATCTGGATCAGTTGGAGCAACAACCTTGAATTTTTGAAGAACAACTGGCTCAGTCACAACGGCTGCATCATTTGGAATGTAGACAATCTTGTTCAAGTCGCCATCCAAATGGCTTTCAATACTTTCAATCACGCTACGAGTCATGATTGTACCAGCTTCTACCAAGATTTCTCCTGTTTCAGGATCTACCAATGGCTCAGCAATAGTTTGGTTAAGCAAGCGTGTTTTAACATTGAGCTTTTTATTGATTTTGTAACGACCAACTGCTGCTAGGTCGTAACGACGTGGGTCAAAGAAACGAGCCACAAGCAAGCTACGTGAGCTTTCAGCTGTCTTAGGCTCACCTGGACGAAGGCGTTCGTAGATTTCTTTCAAGGCTTCGTCTGTACGAGAGTCCATTGGATTCTTGTGGATATCTTTTTCAACAGTGTTGCGAACCAATTCGCTATCACCAAAAATATCAAAGATTTCATCATCACCTGAGAAACCAAGCGCACGAACCAAGGTTGTAAATGGAATCTTACGAGTACGGTCGATACGAGTGTAGGCGATGTCTTTTGAGTCACTTTCAAGTTCCAACCAAGCTCCACGGTTAGGGATAACCGTTGAACCGTAGCCCACTTTACCGTTTTTATCAACTTTATCGTTAAAGTAAACACCTGGTGAGCGCACCAACTGAGATACGATGATACGTTCACCACCATTGATAATGAAAGTACCCATTTCTGTCATAATCGGGAAATCACCAAAGAAAACTTCTTGGGTCTTGATTTCGCCTGTTTCTTTATTGATCAAGCGGAAGGTTACAAAAATTGGTGCTGAGTAGCTAGCATCGTGAATACGAGCTTCTTCTAGCGTATATTTTGGTTCCTTGATCTCATATCCAACAAATTCCAACTCCATTGTGTCTGTGAAGTTTGAAATTGGCAATACATCTTCAAACACTTCCTTAAGACCGTGGTCTAGGAAATCTTTGAATGAGTCAGTTTGAATTTCAATCAAATTTGGTAAGTCAAGAACTTCTTTGATTCTTGAAAAACTACGACGGGTACGATGTTTCCCGTATTGAACGTCATGTCCTGCCAAGATGATTCTCCTTTGTAAATAAGTTCCAAGCCTTGTCAATCAGGCTTTCTAATCGTCATATGGTTGTAAAAACCCCTATCACCGTGTCCCTTTGATGAATTTTCAGAATCTTTAAGTCTTTGTTACAAATGCTCGAATTCCTGAAAAAAAGCACAAAAAGAGCAGCTAAATCTGACTTTTTCAGAAGATTTAACTGCTGTGAGCCTTGTCTGGACAATATTTCAGACAAAACCTACGACAAATGATTATTCATATTATACCCTATTTAGCTAGATTTTTCAAGGGGATTGACGAATTTTTGATAAAATCTTTTCCTATAAAAAAATTAAATTCAACGATCGCTTTGCAAACTTCATTTTCAGCTTAGTAGTTCATAAAAATATGGTAAATTACGATTTTCCTATTTTATCATAGGCTGTTTTTCTTGACTTTACTAGGCTTTTCTTTTAATATATATGTATAAATATATATGGAGGTTTATGATGAATATCTTGCTGTCTAAAACTGAACAAGACTTGCTATTCTTACTGGAAGAATTAACCAAACGCCATGATTGGATAGAACTCTCCGTCTTGGCTGAGAAGCTGAATTTTTCAATAGAAAAATTGCAAGAACACCTTTTTAAGCTTGAGCAATTATTTCCTAACCTCCTGCTTCAATCAAGAAAAAAAGGCATTCAATTGCAGTTTGACTTCCAAAACACCTTGGATCCCAGGATTGCGATTTTTAAACAATCTGAAACCTATCCTTTTTTGAACTACCTGTTTTTCAAAGAGGGACAACCACTTGAGCAAATGTGTCAGGCACTTGTGATTAGCTGCGAACGAGTTCAGGAAATCATCCAGCATCTAAATACTAAGCTTCCGCAACACTATGGCATCAGTATTCAACCTTCCCCTTTAGTCATGGAGGGAGAAGAAGAGGACATTCGCGCCTTTTATCTAGACTACTTTAGCCAAAGTTACAGTTTTCTGGATTGGCCCTTCCCTTCTATTTCTGAAGAATCACTCACTCACTTGATTCAGCTATTTTTGGACGCCCAACAAGTTTCACCCAACCTCAGCGCTCTACGGCAAATCAAATATACCCTGGCTATCAATCTAGAGCGTTTTAACAAGAATCATTTCATTGAAAATCCTAGTCCGCTCTTAACCAGTCATTACAGCTCCCTCATGCAGATTCCCCAGTTTGAACATGATATCAAAAAGCTGGCTAAAAAGCTCCATTTTGAAGCTACAAAGGAAACACTAGAACAGCTATTTTCAAACCCAGTAAAGTCTCCTCAAATCACAAACAATCCTAGCAATGGAGTACTGGGTGATATTCAACATATCCAAAAATCTTATCGTTTATTGAGCCAAATTCTAGAAGAACTAGCTAAAGAATTTCACCTACAGATTGAAAATCGCGAGGAATTGATTTGGCTCCTCCACTACACTGCCCAATCTGATTTCTTCCATTTACTCAGTAACCAGTCTCTCGACAGACAGAAATCCCAAATTTTAAGCAGTTATCAAGTAGAATTTCCAAAACTATTTGAAGTAAGTCAACACAAATTCCAATCTTACCTGACTGAAATAGGGCTAGAAAATCACCCAAGTAAGCTACAAGAACTTGTCTACACCTTTTCTATCCAAGGGCAACGAATTTTAGTCCAATTACTTCAAAAACTTCCCAAAATACGTGTTTTAGTCATTAGTCATTTGGATAGTCATCACGCACAAAATCTAATCGACACCCTAACTCACTACGGCAACAATCTCTATCTCTTTGATTCTTGGGAAGAATCTACTATTTCATTCTCAATTCTCAATCAAATTCCTCACGATATTGTTATCACTACCTTTCCTGTCACCAACTCTCCTAAACCACTTATCTACAATCGTAACTTCTCTACTTCAGAACTATTTCATCACCTTCACCTGCTGGCTTCTCAAATTCATAAAGAAAGACTGACTAAATCGTAACAAAATCTGTTGCGATTTTCTTTTAGTTCAATTTTAGGAAAACGCTTGCATATTGTTTTACTACATGCTATACTGATATAGAAATTTATTGATTGGAGAATCATTATGAGAAAAACACCATCTCAAACTGAGAAAAAAATGGTCTACAGCATCCGTTCCCTCAAAAATGGAACTGGTTCTGTCCTTATCGGCGCAAGCCTTGTCCTACTTGCTATGGCTACGCCAACTATCTCAGCCAACGAAAGTACACCAACCACTAACGCAAGTAATAGTGAAACTACTACTGCCCTTGCCCAACCTCTTACTGATGCAACAAACATCGCTGGCAAGAACGAAAGCGATTTTTCTTCACCTAACAATGCAAACGCTTCCCTAGAGAAAAAAGAAGAAAAACCTGCAACAGAGCCAACCACTCCTGTTGCAAGCCCAGCCGATTCAGCACCACAAACTGGACAAGATCGTTCAAGTGAGACAACTACTTCTACGAGTCCAGTAACGACTGAAACTAAGGCAGAAGAGCCAATCGAAGACAACTACTTCCGTATCCATGTCAAAAAACTTCCTGAAGAAAACAAGGATGCTCAAGGACTATGGACTTGGGACGATGTTGAAAAACCATCTGAAAATTGGCCAAACGGAGCTTTGTCCTTCAAGGATGCCAAAAAAGATGACTATGGCTACTACCTAGATGTCAAATTAAAGGGAGAACAAGCCAAGAAAATTAGCTTCCTCATCAACAATACAGCTGGAAAAAATCTAACCGGCGATAAATCTGTAGAAAAACTGGCACCAAAGATGAACGAGGCTTGGTTGGACCAAGATTACAAGGTTTTCTCTTACGAACCACAACCTGCAGGAACTGTTCGCGTCAACTACTACCGCACGGATGGCAACTATGACAAGAAATCTCTCTGGTACTGGGGAGATGTGAAAAATCCAAGTAGCGCTCAATGGCCTGACGGAACAGACTTTACAGCTACAGGCAAATATGGTCGCTATATCGACATTCCTCTTAATGAAGCCGCCAAAGAATTTGGCTTTTTATTACTAGATGAGAGCAAACAAGGAGACGACGTGAAAATCCGTAAAGAAGATTATAAGTTTACAGATTTGAAAAATCATAGCCAAATTTTTCTAAAAGACGATGACGAATCGATTTACACAAATCCATACTATGTTCATGATATCCGTATGACAGGTGCTCAACACGTAGGAACTTCTAGCATTGAAAGTAGTTTTTCAACACTTGTCGGTGCTAAAAAAGAGGATATCCTCAAACACTCCAACATCACTAATCACCTAGGAAACAAGGTAACTATCACCGATGTTGCAATCGATGAAGCTGGTAAAAAAGTGACCTACAGCGGAGATTTCTCTGACACAAAACATCCCTATACTGTTAGCTACAATTCCGACCAATTCACTACCAAAACAAGCTGGCGCCTGAAAGATGAGACATACAGCTATGATGGGAAACTTGGAGCTGACCTAAAAGAAGAAGGAAAACAAGTTGATTTAACCCTTTGGTCACCAAGTGCTGATAAGGTTTCTGTTGTTGTCTACGACAAGAATGACCCTGAAAAAGTAGTTGGAACTGTCGCTCTTGAAAAAGGGGAAAGAGGAACTTGGAAACAAACTCTAGATAGCACAAACAAACTAGGCATCACAGATTTCACCGGATACTATTATCAATACCAAATCGAGCGTCAAGGTAAAACTGTTCTTGCACTCGATCCTTACGCTAAATCTCTCGCTGCTTGGAATAGTGACGATGCTAAGATTGACGATGCCCATAAAGTGGCTAAAGCCGCCTTTGTAGATCCAGCTAAACTAGGACCTCAAGACTTGACTTATGGTAAGATTCACAACTTCAAGACTCGTGAAGATGCCGTTATCTACGAAGCTCATGTGCGTGACTTCACTTCAGATCCTGCCATTGCAAAAGACTTAACCAAACCATTTGGTACTTTTGAAGCCTTTATAGAAAAACTAGACTACCTCAAAGACTTGGGTGTAACCCACATCCAGCTCCTTCCAGTCTTGTCTTACTACTTTGTCAATGAATTGAAAAACCATGAACGCTTGTCTGACTATGCTTCAAGCAACAGCAACTACAACTGGGGATATGACCCTCAAAACTACTTCTCATTGACTGGTATGTATTCAAGCGATCCTAAAAATCCAGAAAAACGAATCGCAGAATTTAAAAACCTCATCAATGAAATCCACAAACGTGGCATGGGAGCTATCCTAGATGTCGTTTATAACCACACAGCCAAGGTCGATATCTTCGAAGACCTAGAGCCAAACTACTACCACTTTATGGATGCAGATGGCACACCTCGAACTAGCTTTGGTGGTGGACGCTTGGGGACAACCCACCATATGACCAAACGACTCCTAGTTGACTCTATCAAATATCTAGTTGATACCTACAAAGTGGATGGATTCCGCTTCGATATGATGGGAGACCATGATGCGGCTTCTATCGAAGAAGCTTACAAGGCTGCACGCGCCCTCAATCCAAACCTCATCATGCTAGGTGAAGGTTGGAGAACCTATGCTGGTGATGAAAATATGCCTACTAGAGCCGCTGACCAAGATTGGATGAAACACACCGATACTGTCGCTGTCTTCTCAGATGACATCCGTAACAACCTCAAGTCTGGTTATCCAAACGAAGGTCAACCTGCCTTTATCACAGGTGGCAAGCGTGATGTCAACACTATCTTCAAAAATCTCATTGCTCAACCAACCAACTTTGAAGCAGACAGTCCTGGAGATGTCATCCAATACATCGCAGCCCATGATAACTTGACCCTCTTTGACATCATCGCTCAGTCTATCAAAAAAGACCCAAGCAAGGCTGAGAACTATGCTGAAATCCACCGTCGTTTGCGACTTGGAAACCTCATGGTCTTGACAGCTCAAGGAACTCCATTTATCCACTCTGGTCAGGAATATGGACGCACCAAACAATTCCGTGACCCAGCCTACAAGACTCCAGTAGCAGAGGATAAGGTTCCAAACAAATCTCACTTGTTGCGTGATAAGGACGGCAATCCATTTGACTATCCTTACTTCATCCATGACTCTTACGATTCGAGTGATGCTATTAACAAGTTTGACTGGACTAAGGCTACAGATGGAAAAGCATATCCTGAAAATGTCAAGAGCCGTGACTATATGAAAGGGTTGATTGCCCTTCGTCAATCTACAGATGCCTTCCGACTTAAGAGTCTTCAAGATATCAAAGACCGTGTCCACCTCATCACTGTCCCAGGCCAAAATGGTGTGGAAAAAGAAGATGTAGTGATTGGCTACCAAATTACTGCTCCAAACGGTGATATCTATGCAGTCTTTGTCAATGCGGATGAAAAAGCTCGCGAATTTAATTTGGGAACTGCCTTTGCCCACCTCAGAAATGCTGAAGTTTTGGCAGATGAAAACCAAGCAGGACCAGTCGGAATTACCAACCCTCAAGGGCTGGAATGGACTGAAAAAGGCTTGAAATTAAATGCCCTTACAGCTACTGTTCTTAGAATCTCTCAAGGCGGTGCCATCGTTGCCCCAGCTGTGGAAGAAAAACCAGAATTTGATCTTTCTAGCTTAAAACAAGAGCAAGGTCAAAATAACGGCCTAGACAATACTCCAAACCGAGTCGTCAAACCGGAACATCAAAATCCAGCTCCACAAACTAAACCTGATTCTACAAAATCAGATAAAAAAGTGGCGGATGCGGAAAATAAACCTAGCCAAGCTACAACCGATTCACAAGCTGAACAACCAACACAAGAAGCACAGCCATCATCTGTGAAAGAAGCGGTTCAAAACGAATCGGTAGAAAACTCTAGTAAGGATAATACACCTGCACCCCTAGCTAAACAAGCTGAACTTCCAAATACAGGAACCAAAAACGATCACAAACTCCTGTTTGCAGGAATTAGTCTCCTCGCCCTTCTAGGTCTCGGTTTTTTGCTAAAAAGCGAAAAAGAGAACTAAACTAGCCCTCCTATAGAACAATCCCCCAAGCCTTAACGCTCGGGGGATTGATTTTTGACCTGATAAGCCTATCTATCAAATCATATATTCTACACTATAGGTCGCATCCGAAAGTATTCGTGCCAAAAATTGCTTGGTTCGTTCTTCTTTTGGACGACTAAAGAAATCATGGGCATTATTTTCTTCAACAATTTTCCCACCATCCATAAAAATGACATGGTTGGCCACATCCCTTGCAAACCCCATCTCATGTGTCACTACTACCATAGTAATCCCTTCTTTTGCCAACTGTTTTAAAACATCCAAAACATCCCCTACCAACTCTGGATCCAAGGCCGATGTTGGCTCATCTAATAAAATGACCTCTGGTTTCACAGCGATGGCACGCGCAATGCCGATTCGTTGTTGCTGGCCTCCAGAAAGCTGAGAGGGATAGTAATCTTTATAAGCTAGTAAACCAACTTTTTCTAAGGCAGCTTCCGCACGTTTGGTTGCTTCTTCCTTAGGAATTTTCCGAGCAATCACCAGGCCCTCTAAAATATTTTCCAAGGCCGTTTTATTAGCAAATAAATTATAATGTTGAAAAACAAAGGCGGTCTTCTGGCGAATTTCTAAAATATCTTTTTTGGTCAATTTGCCAAGATCGTATTCTTTATCAGCAAGCTTCAAAGAGCCACTATCGGCTTTTTCTAAATGATTGAGACATCTGAGAAAAGTTGTTTTACCTGATCCAGATGGTCCCAAGATTACAACCACATCCCCTTGGTTGACCTTGAGATTAACATCTTCTAGGACTTGTCTGTCTCCAAATTTTTTTGCAACATGTTCTACTTGTAACATTGTCTCCTCCTATGCTAAACCTGTACTGGGCACTACTTGTCCCTTTTCTCTTCGAATATAGCGTTTCTCTAAGATTGAAAAGCCCCATTGAATCAATCCGCAAATAAGAATGTACTGTAAAAAGATCACAAAATAGGATTCAAAATACTGATAACCATAAGACGCTTCAACACGGGCAATGGCTGTAATATCCTTAATGGTCATCACAAAGACCAGAGAGGTTCCTTTTACAATATTTATAACTAGATTAGCCAGATTGGGCAGGGCTGATCGCAAGGCCTGTGGAAAAACAATCCTCACATAAGCTTGGCTAGTGGTTAAGCCAATCGCTTGTGCAGCTTCTAATTGTCCCTTATCCACAGTCAAAATAGCCGAACGTAAGATTTCTGATAAACTACCCGTTGTCATTAAGCTATAGATAATAAAGGCATAATAGATCGGATTGAGTTTAAAGATATCAACATCACTCCCTATGCTTTTGAGAAATTGATTGAGCAAACTCGGAAACAAACTATAAAAGAAAAGAATCAGCAAAATCGGAGGTGTTGCTCTTATAAAAGCTAGATACACGAGAGAGAAAGTTCGAACACCTTTGACTTTATATATTTGTCCCAGAGCTAAAAACAAGGCTGGTAGAAAACTTAAGATCATGGCTACAATCATGATAATCAAGGTGGTCGGTACCCCTTTTAAGGTCTCTAAAAAGGTTTTTGCAATATAGTCTAAATCCATATCCTATCTCCCTTTCGTTTCCAAAGATTTTTCTAACAAGCGACTCAAGAAGGAAACAGCCAAGGCCACACCCCAATAAAGAATGGCAACCGCTGTATAGGTTTCAAGAGAGTAATTCCCCAAATTACGACTGATTAAGAGATTCCCAGCCCCCATGACATCTACAAAACCAATCGTATAGGCTAGGGCAGCGTCCCGCATCAAATTTAGAATAGCGGTCGTCACATTTGGAAGGGCTACTTGAAAAGCCTGAGGAAAAATGATTCTCCAAAATGTCTGACTAGGGGTCAGACCAATACTGACTCCAGCTTCCATCTGACCTTTGGGAATTGCCTGATAGGACGCCTTAAATACTTCTGCAATGATAGCCGCAAATAGCAAGACCATAGTGAATAAGACAAAGACCGTCTTAGACCAGTTGTTGATATCTAAATTCAACCACCATTTTAAAAATTCAGGTAAACCATAAAAGACTAAAAACAGTAAGACAATGGGGGGAGTACAGCGAAGAGTGAAAATATAGCCCTTGGAAAGACCTGCAAAAGTCTTGTCTTCTCCCACTTGTGCCCAAGCCAGTAAGCCACCAAAAAGGGAACCAAGAATTGTAGTAAAAAAGAGAATGGACAAGGTCATAGGAAGAGCCTGCCATAAGGTGGGTAAAAATTGGAACACTCTTGAAAAATCATATGAAACCATGTAAACCTCTTTCTAACATGCCTGCTTGCTTATCTAATCTTTATCAACGTAGCTAAAAACATCTTCTTTAAAGTATTTTTGAGAAAGTTTAGCTATAGTTCCATCTTCTTTTAATTCTTTAATCGCTTTTTCATACTCTTTAGCAAACTTCTCACCCTTTTCATCACGGTGAATTAATGGATAGGTTGGAATTCCTTTATAAGGGAACCAACTAAGTTTGTCCGCATATTGGTGGTAAGAACCATCCTCTGCTGTCACTGCTTTTTCAAAAGACAACTTGATATCAAAGAAGGCATCATATCGTCCTTCTAAAACCCAAGCATAAGCATCTGCCACCTTGAAGGATTCAGCAGCTATCAACTCAATTGGTGTATCCTTATGCTTGTCATTATAACTATTGATAACATTCCACTGGGCATTTTGAGGAGAGATTGGTACTAATTTTCCTTTATTTTTGGCAAAATCATCAATATTCTTATATTTGGCTTCATCTTCTTTTCTAACAGTAAAACCAATAATGCTGGCTCCTACTGGCTCAGATGGAATAATAAATTTCTTAGCCCGTTCATCTGTATACCAAGCACCTTTAGTTCCAATATCGTACTTGCCAGACTCAAGTCCAATCAAAAGATCATCATCACTCGTTCCAGTATACTCAAATTTATAATCTGCTAATTTCTCATCAACCGCCTTTAAAACAGCGACTTCATAACCATCTGATTCCCCTTTTTCGTCAATAAAATCATAAGGGACATAGTTTTGAGTATGAGCAACTTTTAAAGTTGTTACTTGTCCAGATGAAGCTGCATCTGCACCTTTAGCAGATGCTCCCGCCAAAGTTCTACCAATAATCGTTGCTCCAAGAACTGCCACAACTGCAACTCCACCAATAATCCATGTTTTCTTACTCATATTCTTCTCCTTTATTTAGCCAATGCCTCTCTCACCCACTGGATACGCTCCACTGCAATATCACTCGGAATGGTACAATCTGCTCCAAGTATGAAGCCCTCTTTTCCTGTTTCTTCTACCAATCGTTTGGTTTCAGCTTGAATTTCTTCCTTACTGCCTCGATAAAGAAGGCCATCTTTACCGTTTTCAAATCCTCCCAGAACAGCACGACCCTTGAAAATCTCACGACCTTCTTTTAGGCTAATTCCTTCTGGACCAACTGCCCAGTTAAAAACATGAGCTGGATAGTCGGCAAAGATATGAATATCGTTTCGAGCTCTTTCATAGCCACAGATATGAAGGATATTTACCCCACCAACCGACTTAGCTGCATTTAAAACAGTCAGTTCACTCGGCGCAATAATCTCCTGATAGTCTTCAACAGAAACACGCGCATCCTGAATACTTTGCGCACTGAGATAAATACCGTCTGCTCCTGCATCTTTAATAATAGCTTGACTCAAGCTAGCGATATCTTGCGCAATTACATCAAGTACTTTTTTCAATTTCTGAGAATCTTGAACTAAGAAATCTGCAATGAGATCATCTCCGCCAGACACTTCTCCAAGTAACCATTTGAGGTAGGTCACAGGCGCAAATATATTGTAAATGGCAACAATATCTTCAGTAAACTCCTGCTTAATCTTCTTCACTAATTCTACCTGCTCTCTAATCCACGGATGATCTTCACCCAGAGGTTGAATCTCCGACAGCTCTTGGAGCGACTTCCCTTTGGCAATAACTGGATTTGGATAAGCAAAATAGCCATCACTCATCAACTTGATAAAGTCTGGATGTAGGTCACGGATAAAACGTTTGTGACCTTGTATGTTCTTTTCAATAATCACAGGATTGGAAAATCCCTTTAACCATTCCTCTTCTGATGTAAAGTGGTGCCAAAAACCTACAGGTACACGGTCAACCACTTCTCCTCTAAATGCTTTTAAAACCCATTCTCTTTTTTCTGACATCTCTATTCTCCATTTCTTTCTTTTTCAACTAATAAAATACTGGCAATATCATTGGTTTGAATAAAGGGAAGACTTCCCTTCTGAAAATCCTGAATCCCATGACAGCTTGGCCCTTCCTTACAAGCAAGTCCCTTTGTAAGACTGATCGCAAGTAAGATGACAAAGCCGAGGGCCGTCCCTACCAATAGCCACTTTTTTCTTTTCATAAGGCCCTCCTATTCTAAAATAGCAGCCTGACGAATCCAGTCCAATCTTTCTAATTCAAAGTCATCTGGAACTGTACAATCCGCTCCAAGAAGGACCCCTCTAGTCCCAGCCTCAGCTAACAAGCGTTTGGTTTCCTCTTGTAGTTTAGCCTTGCTACCTCCATAAAGCAGGCTCTGCTTTCCATTTTCAAAACCACCCAAGACCGCTTTGCCATGAAATAGCTCCTGACCTTGAGGTAAGCTGACTGCTTCATGGTGGGTTGCCCAATTGAAAACTTGGGCTGGATAATCTTTGAAAATAGTCACATTGTTACTGGCACCTTGGAAACCGCAGATATGCAGGATATTGACCCCACCTGCCTGATTAGCAGCTTCTAAAACCTTTATGTTGCTTGGCTCAATATAGGTCTGATACAATTCTGCTGTGATGCGCTCATCCTGAATTTCTTGTGTACTGAGGTAGATTCCATCTGCTCCACTATCCTGAATGATTTTTTTAGTTAGGATAGCGATATCCTCTGCTATCACATCTAAAATTTCACTGAATAACTCTGGATTTTCAAGAAAAATATCTGCAACCTCCTTATCACCTCTAGAAGTCTCTGTACGAAACCATCTTTTCAGGTAGGAAATTGGAGAAAAGATATTGTAGAATGAAGCAATGTCCTCAGTGAAGGTTGCTCGAATAGCTTGTACCACTTCTACTTGTTGCTGAATCCAAGGATGGTTTTCACCAATCGACTCAATAGAAGCCAGCTCCTGAATACTTGAAACCAAAGGACTGTAGACATTACTTGGATAAATAAAAAATCCGTCACTCATCATTTTGACAAAATCAGGATGAATTCTTTCAACGTACTTCCGATGTCCCTCTACACTTTTTTGAAAGATACGTGGGTTATTTAAACCTTGCCCTTTTTCCTCCAGTGTTACAAAATGAAACCAAAAGCCTACAGGAACTCGTTCCACCTCTTCTCCTCGGATGGCTTTAAAAACTAGCTCTCTTTTACTTGTCATACTTTTCTCCTTCCATTTGGATTGAAACCATCTTACCACTCCTTTTGACCTTTTCCCAATATATATTGACTATCGACTTGATTGAGATTGTTTATATCAATAGAGAAAAAAACCTCTGGAAAGCTTGATTTTACTAGCTTTTCAGAGATTCTTTTCTGTTTATTGCTTTTTTAAAATAGTTGTTATATAGATTTTTTATCAGCCTGATTAGGATTTTTTATTAAGCCTCTTTCATGGCAAAATAAGCCCGTACTTTGGGTGCAACTTGTGTACCGAAGAGTTCAATAGCTCTCAGGACTTGTTCATGAGGCATAGAACCAAGAGGTAGGTGCAACATAAAGCGATCCAAACCTAAATCCTCAATCATGCGAATCAATTTTTCTGCCACCTGATCTGGATTGCCCACAAACATAGCACCATTTGGCCCAACTTGCTCCAAATATTGCTCATAACGCAATTCCTGCCAGTGTGGACGATCTTTAGAAATAGCATCCACCACTTGCTTGGTCGGATGAAAATAATATTTCACCGCCTGCTTGCCATCCTCAGCAATCCATCCCCAAGAATGAGCTCCAACCTTTAGTTCCTGACTGGCATAGCCCGCTTCGCTCCCAATCTCACGATAAGCCTGAATCAACTTTTTAAAATAACGCGGATTGCCACCAATAATAGCATAAACAATCGGTAGACCAGCCTGAGCAATCTTCACAGTTGATTCGACATGACCACCTGTCGCTATCCACAAGGGCAATTTGTCCTGAACTGGACGAGGATAAACTTCTTTGCCAGAGATTGTTTGGGTCAATCGACCTTGCCAATCTAGTTTTGTCTTTTCATTGACTAATTGAAGCAAGTCTAATTTCTCATCAAAAAGAGCTTCGTAGTCTTTCAAATCATAGCCAAACAAGGGAAAAGATTCCGTGAAAGAACCCCTTCCGGCCATAATCTCCGCACGTCCATTTGACAAAGCATCAATAGTGGCATACTGTTGGAACAAACGAATCGGATCCATGCTCGAGAGAATGCTGACCGCACTAGTCAAACGAATTTTCTTGGTATTGACTGCCCCAGCTGCCAGGATAATCTCTGGGGCTGATACCGCAAAATCCGCTCGATGGTGCTCACCAATCCCATACACATCCAAACCAACCTTGTCAGCCAGTTCAATCTCTGCCAGCAACTGGCGAATGCGTTCAGCATGACTGTAAGTTTGCCCAGTTCCTTCAAGCTCAGTTGTTTCTCCAAATGTTGAAATTCCCAATTCTACCACAGTGATTCTCCTTGTCTACCTCTGTCCTTCAATTTGAAAAATTATTCTAACACGAATCTTGAGTACAAGCAACCAATTTACTCACAAGAAAAAGCCTAGATAACTAGACTTTTTTAGCTTATTCTACCGTTACTGATTTAGCAAGATTACGTGGTTTATCCACATCAAGGCCACGGTGGAGTGTTGCAAAATAAGCGACTAATTGCGTTGGCACAACCATTGAAATTGGTGAGAGGTAAGGGTGGACGGTCGTAAGAATGATGTCGTCTGTATCTTTGGCAACATTTTCTTCTGCAATAGTGAGAACCTTGGCACCACGGGCTGCCACCTCTTGGATATTTCCACGAGTGTGGTTGGCAAGGACTTGATCTGACAAGAGAGCCAAGACAGGCGTTCCCTCTTCAATCAAGGCAATAGTTCCGTGCTTGAGCTCTCCTGCCGCAAAGCCTTCACACTGGATGTAAGAAATTTCTTTGAGTTTGAGACTTGCTTCCATGGCTACGTAGTAATCTTGACCACGCCCAATATAAAAAGCATTGCGAGTTGTTTCAAGAAGCTCACGAACCTTGGCTTCAATGGTTTCTTTCTCTGAAAGAGTTGATTCGATAGACTGAGCTACGATTGACAACTCATGAACCAGGTCAAAGGCTTGCGCTTTAGCATTGCCATTTGCTTCTCCGACTGCTTTTGCTAAGAAGGCAAGGGCTGCAATTTGCGCTGTATAGGCCTTGGTTGATGCTACGGCAATTTCAGGACCTGCATGAAGGAGCATGGTATGGTTAGCTTCACGTGAAAGGGTTGAACCTGGGACATTTGTCACTGTCAAGCTTGGGATTCCCATTTCATTAGCCTTGACCAAAACCTGACGGCTATCCGCTGTTTCACCAGACTGACTGATAAAAATGAAGAGTGGTTTCTTGCTGAGAAGTGGCATACCGTAGCCCCACTCAGATGAAATTCCAAGTTCAACTGGTGTATCTGTCAATTCTTCCAACATTTTCTTAGAAGCAAATCCTGCGTGGTAAGATGTTCCAGCTGCAAGGATGTAGATACGGTCTGCGTCTTGAACAGCCTGGATGATAGCTGGGTCTACGACAACTTTACCAGCCTCATCTGTGTAGGCTTGGATGAGTTTACGCATAACCGTTGGTTGCTCATCGATTTCCTTAAGCATGTAGTAAGGATAAGTTCCCTTACCGATATCAGACAAGTCAAGTTCCGCAGTATAGCTAGCACGTTCACGACTGTTGCCATCATAGTCTTGAACTTCCACACTATCAGCCTTGACGATTACCAACTCTTGGTCATGAATTTCCATGTATTGGTTGGTCTCACGAATCATAGCCATAGCATCTGAGCAGACCATGTTATAGCCTTCTCCAAGACCAATCAAAAGTGGTGATTTATTTTTAGCTACGTAGATGACTTCAGGATCTTGTGAGTCAACCAAGGCAAAGGCATAAGAACCACGGATGATGTGAAGAGCTTTTTTGAAGGCTTCAAGAACTGACAAGCCATCTTCTTCTGCAAATTTTCCAATCAAGTGAACGGCGATTTCTGTATCTGTTTGCCCCTTGAAGTGGTGACCTGCAAGATATTCTTCCTTGATTTCAAGGTAGTTCTCAATCACTCCATTGTGAACCAAGACAAAACGTTCTGTCTCAGAGCGATGTGGGTGAGCATTATCTTCAGTTGGTTTCCCATGAGTTGCCCAACGAGTATGTCCGATACCAGTCGTTCCCTCAACACCAGCTGTCTTAGCAGACAATTCTGCGATACGGCCTACAGCCTTGACTAGGTGGTTTTCAGCACCACCTAGGACAAAAATTCCCGCAGAATCATAGCCACGGTATTCGAGCTTTTCAAGCCCTTGAATCAAAATATCAGTTGCATTTGTGTTTCCAACAACACCAACAATTCCACACATAGTATATACGACACAGACCAGCTGTGCTTTCTCCTTAAAATTGGTATAGTCTAATTCCTCTTTTATAGAATCAGCAAAAACAGTATATACTTGTTTCTTTCACTTGTCAAGAGTAAAAATTGGTATAGTTCATATCAACTTCTTATAAATAAAAAACTCTGACCAATCAGGACAATCAGTCAGAGTCCTTTTTAAAATCCATTATTATCGCTTAATTCCTTGAACCAGTGCCCTGATTTCTTCAGACGACGTTCTTGCGTTTCCAAGTCTAATTCGACCAAACCATAGCGATTTTTATAACTATTGAGCCATGACCAGCAATCGATAAAGGTCCAAATCAAGTATCCCTTACAATTGGCTCCGTCTTCAATGGCACGGTGCAGTTCACGAAGATGGCCTTTTACAAAGTCAATACGGTAATCATCTTGAATCATTCCATTCTCACGGAATTTTTCTTCTCCTTCAACACCCATACCATTCTCTGTCAACATCCACTCAATATTGCCATAATTTTCCTTGATATTTTGGGCAATGTCATAAATCCCTTGCTCATAAATCTCCCAGCCACGATGAGGATTGATTTTACGTCCAGGCATCACATAAGGCTCGTAAAAATGTTCTGGTAAGAGTGGACTCTCTGGATGCTTAGCAAATCGAGGAGCCATAACACGCAAAGGTTGATAGTAGTTGACACCAAGGAAGTCCACAGTATTGTCACGAATGAGCTCCAACTCCCCCTCTGTAGCATCAGGCAAGAGACCTTGTTCATGCAAGATTTCTACCAACTCCTGTGGATAAGTCCCCAAAACAGACGGATCTAAGAAAGATTGGGCCTGAAAAAGGTCCGCAATATTAGCAGCCTTGACATCAGCAGGATGCTGGCTACGTGGATAAGCCGGTGTCAAGTTTAAGACAATCCCAATCTTGGAATCTGGCAAAAGTTCATGACAAGCCTTAACCGCCCTACTGCTAGCCAATTGTGTATGATAAGCTACTTTAACAGCTGCCTCTGCATCCACCTTATGTGGATAATGGGCATCGTAAAAATATCCAAATTCTACTGGAACGATGGGCTCGTTAAAGGTAATCCATTGATCCACTAAATCTCCATAAGTCTCAAAACAAAAACGAGCATAGTCTTCATAGGCTGAGACAGTCGCCTTATTTTCCCAACCATCACCATCCTCTTGAAGAGCAAAAGGCAAATCAAAGTGGTAGAGATTGACTAAAAGATGAATCCCTTTGGCCTTAATAGCCTCAAAAACCTTACGATAGAAATCCACACCCTGAGAATTGACTTTTCCACGCCCTTGTGGAAAAATCCGTGACCACTGAATAGAAGTCCGAAAGGCCGTGTGACCAGTTTCTAACAGTAGCTCAATATCCTTTTCCCAGTTTTCATAAAAGGTTGATGTCTTACCTGGACCAATCCCATTATAGTAACGATTTGGCTCCACTTGGAACCAGTAATCCCAGAGATTATCTCCCTTACCGTCACCAGCTACACGTCCTTCTGTTTGTGGTCCAGAAGTAGAGGATCCCCAGACAAAATCCTTTGGAAATCTTAGCATACATTTACCTCTTTATCTACTCATTTTTCCCATTATACAGAAAAAACAAGGTAAAAACTAGTTACATTTTTTCCTTGTTTTTCTTCTGATTATAGTTTTTATTTCTTGCTGAGGATTTCAAGCGTTTCAAGCACGTTATCTGCATGAACTTCGATAGTATCACCAGTCGCTTTAATCTTAACTTCTACGATGCCATCGGCCGCTTTTTTACCAACAGTGATACGGATTGGCAATCCAATCAAGTCACTATCGCTGAATTTGACTCCGACACGTTCATTACGGTCGTCTGTCAAGACTTCGTAACCAGCTCCCATCAAGCTTGCTTCAAGCTTTTCTGTCAAGGCTTGCGCTTCTTCGTCCTTGACATTGACAGTGATCAAGTGAACATCAAATGGCGCCAATTCTTTAGGGAAGTTGATTCCCCAAGCGTAACGGTATTCACCTTTTGGCGTTTTGTTAACAAAGAGGCGAGCGTGTTGCTCCATCACTGCTGAAAGGAGACGGCTGACACCGATACCGTAACATCCCATGATAATTGGCACAGCACGGCCGTTTTCATCCAAAACATCTGCTCCCATGCTTGCTGAATAGCGAGTGCCAAGTTTGAAGATATGACCAATTTCGATACCACGCGCAAAGTTAAGGACACCTTGTCCGTCTGGAGAAATTTCACCCTCACGAACTTCACGGATATCCACATATTCTGCAGTAAAATCACGGCCTGGGTTCACACCAGTCAAGTGGTAGCCATCTTCGTTAGCACCGACAACTGCATTACGAACATCTTGCACTTTACGATCTGCAATAATTTTAATATTCTCTGGCAAACCAACTGGTCCAAGTGAACCAAATCCTGCTTGAACAACACTTGCTACTTCTTCTTCGCTAGCAACGTCGAAGAAGTCTGCTCCCAAATGGTTTTTCAACTTGACTTCGTTGAGTTGGTCATTTCCAACTAGAAGGGCTGCAACAAGCTCACCATCTGCCTTGTAGAAGAGGGTTTTGATCGTTTGTTCTTCTGGGACGTTTAGGAAGGTTGCCACTTCATCAATTGATTTAACATCTGGTGTTGCAACACGAGTCACTTCTTCTTCAGCGACAACACGGTTGCTTGGTTTGTACTCATTTGTTGCCATTTCCAAGTTAGCCGCGTAGCTAGACTCGCTTGAGTAGGCAATAGTATCTTCACCAGAAACCATCCATTTGAGCAATTCTGCCTTGATTTCTTCTTGCACTTCTGCAGGAATTTCGTCAAATGAGGCAACTGACTTGTCCAAAACAACCCAGCGGTCAAGGTCTGTACGAGCAGGTGTAATGGCCATAAATTCTTGGCTGTCCTTACCACCCATGGCTCCACCGTCACCGATGATAGCCTTGAAATCTAAACCACTACGAGTGAAAATACGCTCATAAGCAGCCTTGTACTCATCATAAACACTGTCCAAGCTGTCATAGTTAGCGTGGAAACTGTATGCATCCTTCATGATAAACTCGCGTGTACGGAGAAGTCCATTACGTGGGCGTTTTTCATCACGATACTTAGGCTGGATTTGGTAAAGGTTAAGTGGCAATTGCTTGTAAGACTTAACAGAATCACGGACAATAGCTGTAAAGGTTTCTTCGTGTGTTGGACCTAGGATAAAGTCTGATTTTTCACGGTTTTTTAGTTTGTAAAGGTCCTCACCATAAGTTTCGTAACGACCTGATTCGCGCCATAATTCTGCACTGAGGAGGGCAGGAGCCAACATCTCAACGGCACCAATCTTGTCAAATTCTTGGCGCATGATATTTTTAGCTTTCTCAATCACACGGTTGGCAAGTGGTAGATAAGAATAAACACCTGCAGATACTTGGCGAACATAACCAGCACGCAACATAAGAGCATGGCTGATAACTTGAGCATCGCTTGGCATTTCGCGAAGCGTTGGGATAGGCATTTTACTTTGTTTCATAATATTCCTCGATTATCTAAAAAAGAGTCGCATGATGTCATTCCAGGTCACAGCAATCATCAGAACAACCATGATGACCACTCCGGCCAAGGTGACATAGGTTTCAATTTCTTGTTTCAATGGTTTGCGGCGGATAGCTTCTAGGATATTGAGCACAATCTTACCACCATCCAGAGCTGGAATCGGAATAAGATTAAAAATCCCGATATTGATGGAAATCATTGCCAAGAAGTACAAGACATTCTCAATTCCATTTTTAGCAGCATCACTACTTGCCTTAAAGATGGCAACAGGTCCACCTAGCTTGTTCAAATCCGGTTGGAAAATCAGATTTTTCAGAGCTGATAGAATTCGTAGAGCCGAGTCAGCAGCAGTTGTAAAACCACCTACAAACATAGATACAAAATCTGACTTAATCCCCGGTTGAACACCTAGAAGGTAACGACCTTGACTTTCTTCGGGTGTAACAGTGACTTGTTTGTCACTCCCCTTTTCAGAAATAGTCACATCCAAGGTCGGGGCCGTCTTACCTTTGGTTTCTGTTTCCACAGCCTGAATCAAGCTTTCCCAGTTGTTAATCTCATGTGAGCCAATCTTGGTAATTTGTGCCGTTTCTGGCACTCCCACTTTAGCCAAGGCCCCTTGAGGCATGACATGGAACTGGTTGGTATCGACATCTCTGACACCACCCTGCATGAAGATTAAAATCCAGAAAACAACGACACCTAAGATAAAGTTGTTCATAGGTCCTGCAAAGTTGGTAATCAGTTTGCCCCAGATAGTTGCATTTTGATATTGAACATCCAAGGGAGCAATTCGAACCTCAGTACCATCTGCTTCCACAACCGTTGCATCGTGATCCACTGCAAATGTTTTTTCTTCTTCCAGAACCAATCCTTTGATAAAGAGCTTGTCTTCAAAATCAAACTGTGTCACCTGCATAGGGAGAGCTGTTTGATCTAATTTTTTACCTGAAAGATTGATGCGTTTAACCTTACCATCATCAGTAAGGGTCAAACTGACAGGAGTTCCTGTCTTGATTTCAGTTGTATCATCACCCCAACCGGCCATGCGAACATAGCCACCCAGAGGCAAGATTCGAATAGTATAGGCCGTTCCATCCTTGCCAATGTGAGCAAAGATTTTGGGTCCCATACCAATGGCAAATTCACACACTAGAATCCCTGATTTCTTGGCAAAGTAGAAGTGTCCGAACTCGTGCACCACTACAATAATCCCAAAAACCAGAATAAAGGTTAAAATTCCGAGCATAGTATTTCCTCCGTCTTTTGATTAAAAGAGTCCAAACAAGTGCATGATTGGAAATACAAGCAACATACTATCGAAACGATCCAAAACACCACCATGTCCAGGGATAAATTTCCCAGAATCCTTAACACCAAAGTGACGCTTGATCGAACTTTCTAGTAAATCACCAAATTGTCCAGCAATGCTAAAGAAAATAGCAAAGACTGACATCTTGTAAATTCCATACGGAAGAGCAACTGTACTGTCAAACATCATAAAGATAATAGTTACTAAAATCGCACCTAAAATACCACCCAAGGCACCCTCAAAGGTTTTATTTGGAGAAACCGTTGGAGCCAGTTTCCGTTTCCCAAAGTTCATCCCAGCAAGATAGGCACCACTGTCGGTAGCCCAGACGATACACAAGGCCAATAGAGCCTTATCTAAACCTGCAATTCTAGCATCTAATAGAGCATTAAAACCAAAGCCCACGTAGAAACTCATAGCAAGCGGGAAAACAGCATCCTCAATCGTATAAGACTTGCTAAAAACAGTCGTTCCTAACATAATTGAAATCAACACACTATAAGTAACAACATTCCCATCAACTGGTAAAAAAGTCAGATAATTCTCCAAGGGAATGGTCAAAGCAAAGGTTGCAAAGAGGGTTAAGAGGCCCTCCATAGTCATGGTCTCTAGACCTCTCATCTTCAAAAGTTCATGCATGGCTAGCATGGCTATGATTCCAATTGCTATCTGAAGCAAGAGTCCACCAATCATTAAAATTGGTAGGAAAATAGCCAGGGCAATACCTGCAAACAAGGTTCTTTTCTGTAAATCCTGTGTCATATTTCCTCCTAAACTCCTCCAAATCGGCGATGACGACGATTGTAGGCAAGAATGGCTTCCTGCAAGGCCGCCTCGTCAAAATCAGGCCACAAGGTATCCGTAAAATAGAGCTCACTGTAGGCTCCCTGCCATGGAAGGAAATTGCTCAAACGCAATTCTCCACTAGTACGGATAATCAAGTCTGGGTCTCGTAACTCCTTAGGCAAATGCTGGGTGAAGAGATAGTTGCCAATCAATTCCTCTGTAATGTCACCTGGGTTGATTTTGGCATCTAACACATCCTGGGAAATCAACTTAAGAGCCTGTGTAATCTCAGCACGTCCACCATAGTTGAGGGCAAAATTAAGAATCAAACCTGTGTTGTTCTTAGTCAATTCCTCAGCCTTGGTCAGAGCTTCAAAGGTTTGCTTAGGCAAGCGGTCTGTCTCCCCAATCATTTGAATCTTAACATTATTCGCATGCAATTCCGGGACATAATTATCATAAAACTCTACTGGCAAGTTCATGATAAACTTGACTTCCTGATCTGGACGGGTCCAGTTTTCTGTAGAAAAAGCATAGACTGTAATCACCTTGACGCCTAGTTTGTTGGCTGCCTTGGTCACAGTTTGCAATGCTTCCATGCCCGCCTTGTGTCCGAATACTCGCGGTTGCATACGTTTTTTAGCCCAGCGGCCATTACCATCCATGATGATGCCGATATGAGCAGGAACCTGTGTCGGAACCTCTACTTCCACAGCCTTATCTTTCTTAAAAAATCCAAACATGATCTTATTCCTATTCAAAAATCTATCGTTTCATTATACCATATTTCCCTATTTTCTTCTATCACTAAGCTATTTATACTCTTCGAAAATCAAATTCAAACCACGTCAGCTTCACCTTGCCGTACTCAAGTACAGCCTGCGGCTAGCTTCCTAGTTTGCTCTTTGATTTTCATTGAGTATTATTCTCAGGCACAAAGCCCATTTCCAAAAAAATAAGCCGCCTGATTGGGCGACTCTATTTTTTATAGGGAGATTATTATGAAAAAGTTTTAGGAGTTTAAGTTAAGGTCTTCTTAACTTATGAACTTAGTATACACTTCCTAGCTTAAAGTTTCCTTAAGTATTTTTAAAAATCAAATTTTTCCATTTCTCCTGCCAATTTTTCTTGGATAGACGTATTCGATAAAGTTCCATTCGGTCTTCATTCTCTAAAAAATGAGGAGTTGGACGAACTTGAAAATTCAAAATATCCTCCAAACCATAAGGTGCATAGAGTTCAAAATCGGATTCTTCATTCAAGCGCAGTCCAACTGCCGTACATCGTTCTGGATACTTACTCATAGCATCACGAGAACTGGCATAGGGAGAAGTGTGAGGACTGTGCTGGTGCATATAGACCTGATTTTTCAACTCCCACTGGTACTGAGGAAAGTCCTCTCGCAGTTTTTTCTCTAGGGACAAGGTTTCCTCGTAAGAAATATCTGGATCAAAGAAAATTACATCTACATCTGTTTCACAGTCAAAAGGGGATTTGTCTGACAAGAGATTCCAGATAAAATTTCTGACAGAACCTGCTGCCAACCAGGAATCTGTCAACTCCAAGTTTCGGATGACAGTCAGAATAGCCATCATATCCGGATTTTCTCTAAAAGCCTCTAGAATTTCTTGCTCATTTTTCACTATATTCATAACCTAAGTGCTCATATGCCTTAGCAGTCGCCACCCGTCCAGACCGCGTCCGCATGATAAAACCTTTTTGAATCAAGTAAGGCTCATACATATCTTCAACTGTCTCACGTTCTTCTGCTATGTTAACAGAAAGAGTTCCTAATCCGACAGGACCACCACCGTACATCTCAATCATGGTGCGAAGGATTTTTTGGTCCACATAGTCCAAACCTTCGTGGTCAACATCCAGCATGGTCAGAGCCTTATCGGTAATAACATCATCGATAACCCCATTCCCCATTATCTGGGCAAAATCGCGCACGCGCTTGAGGAGACGATTGGCAATACGAGGGGTTCCTCGACTACGCAAGGCCAGCTCGGATGCTGCCTCATGAGTGATTTCCATCTCAAAAATATCTGCCGTCCGCTCAACAATTTCCGTCAAGTCAGCATGGGCATAATACTCCATGTGACCTGTAATTCCAAAACGTGCCCGTAGCGGATTTGAGAGCATACCAGCCCGAGTCGTCGCACCAATCAAAGTGAAAGGTGGCAACTCCAAATGAACACTGCGACTGCCTTCACCAGCCCCAATCATGATGTCAATGTAGAAATCCTCCATAGCACTATAAAGCACCTCTTCCACTGACATGGGCAAACGATGAATCTCATCAATAAAGAGAACATCCCCAGGCTCTAAGTCATTCAAAATCGCTACCAAATCCCCAGCTTTTTCAATGACTGGACCCGAAGTCTGCTTGAGATTTACTCCCAGTTCATTGGCAATTACAAAAGCCATGGTCGTTTTTCCCAAGCCTGGAGGCCCAAATAAGAGCACATGATCCAGCGCTTCATCCCGCATTTTGGCAGCTTCGATAAAGATTTGGAGCTGATCCTTGACCTTGTCCTGCCCAATATATTCACGTAAGTACTGAGGACGGAGCGTGCGTTCTACTAACTCCTCGTCCCCCATTATCTCATTATCTAAAATTCTACTCATGGCTCTATTATATCAAAAATCCAAGCCACAAACAAAAAAGCCACCCGATTGGGTGACTCCTGAATTTAGCACTTATGTGGAATAATATTCTACGGCACTACTACACCGCCTACGAAAGGAGGTGAGATAGCCCATGATGGAACTAATCCTTAAAACTATCATCGGACTGATTGTGGTCGGTGTCATCCTTCGCTTAGTCGATAAATGGCTAAACAAGGACAAATAGTGTCAAAAAGACCCCAAGCTTATTTGGACGTGAGCTTGGGGTCTTTTCTAGCCTATGATATAGACACAATACTTAATTCCTTTTTATTATCCCACAGTTCACACATTTTGTCAAAGTTTTACATTCTAATCTACTCAGCTTCTCCAACTTCAGAATCTGTCCAATAAAGTTTATAAGATTAAGTAAAAGTTATCGGAAAATGATGTTTAAAATAGTCCCCAAAAGCCTGAAATAGAGCCAAAAAACTCCACCTGATTAGGTGGAGTCAAGGGAGATTATTATGAAAAAGAAAAGTTTAGGATTTTATTAAATAAAGTTAGGAGGTCTTTATTTAATGACTATATAATACTAGACGAAGCTTAAAACTAGCTTAACTTTTCTCATATTTTACTATTTTACAAAAAAATTCTATCACCATCACCTACCCACGAAAAAAGCCACCTGATTAGGTGACTTCATTAGGAGATTATGATGAAAAAAAGTTTTAGGATTTCATTAAATAAAGTTAGGAGGTCTTTATTTAATAACTATATAATACTAGACCAGCCTTAAACTTTGCTTAAGAAAAACAAGTTTTATTATTTTTCTCGATTCAACCAAGTCATTCCTATACAATTATAAGTGGATAAGATTTCAAAGCCCATAGAACGATAGAATCCCAAGGTTCTTTCTGTCTGGTCTGTCACCAGCTGGACTTGATAGGCATCTTTGTAATCCTCTAAAGCCTCTTTCATCAAGGCACTACCAATCCCTTGACGCTGATAGATTGGTAAAACAATTAAATCCTGAACCAATACTGATGAGAATCCATCTCCAACCAAACGAATCAAGCCCACCACAGCATCGCCATCAAGTGCCACATAAATCGCTAATGAATGAGATAATGCCTGCTCCAGCATCTGAGGTTGATGGGTATAATTTGTCCAACCGACAGCCTGATAGAGATGCAAAACATCCTCTAGCTTGACAATTTCTTGCTTTTTAATAGTAATCATCTCAACACCTCTTAGAGTTCTCTCAAGCTCTTGTACTGCTGTCCATTTTTGTCAAAATTTTCAGGACGCAACCATGTTTCCAAACGATCTTTGACTTTGGGCCAGTCCTTATCAATCATAGACAACCAATCCGTATCCCTCGTACGTTCCTTATAAACCACTGCCTGACGGAAGGTTCCTTCGTAGACAAATCCCAAACGCTCCGCAGCTCGTCTTGATGGCAAATTAAGAGCATCGCATTTCCACTCATAGCGACGATAGTTAAGCTCCTCAAAGACATAGCAAGCCAAGAGATACTGGGCTTCTGTCCCTATCCGTGTCCCCTTGAGTTTTGGAGAAAAAGTGACAGCTCCCACTTCTATTACTCGGTTATTCTGGTCAATACGCATGAGAGAAAAAGTTCCCAAAGCCTTACCAGTTACCTTGTCTATGATTGCATAGTAAAAACGGTCCTTACGAGCTAACATCTGATTTAAAAGGCTAACCAGCTCCTCCATATCTGCCACTGGTTCCTGAAAGAGGTAGGTCCACATCTCCCGAGGAGTATCCGGACCATAAACAGCTAGCAAATCCTCCGCATGCTTTTCCACTGAAAGAGCCTCTATCCGAGCATAACGTCCTTCTAAGAAATCAATAGAAGGCAATTCACCTGGTGTATAACCTTCTATTGACTCCCCAATCATTTGACCATATTCGTTTACTGGCATAACTTTCTCCTTGTTTCGCTTTTCAAACTTTATAGTTGACCATAGTATAACATACTTTCATAAGAAGATTCAAAAAATCCCCCAGATTCTACTCTGAAGGATTCATTTCTTATTTCACAACAATATTAACGAGTTTGTTAGGTACCGCAATCACTTTCACGATTTCCTTACCGTCAATTTCTGCCTTGACTTTTTCATCAGCGAGAGCAATTTCTTGCAATTCTTCACGTGATAGGTCTTTAGTGACCATGAGTTTGGCACGGACTTTTCCTTTGATTTGGACAACGATTTCGATTTCGTCTTCAACTAATTTGCTTTCGTCCCAAGTTGGCCAAGCCACGTAAGAGATTGACTCACCTGTTGCTGCAACAGTTTGCCAAAGTTCTTCTGCCAAGTGAGGTGCAAATGGGGCAATCAATTGGATAAATCCTTTGGCGTAGTCAACATAGAGCTTGTCTTCCTTGTTAGCCGCGTTGACAAAAACCATAAGTTGGGCAATGGCTGTGTTGAATTTGAGGGACTCAATTTGTTCAGTGACGTATTTGACTGTTTCGTTATAAACTTTGTCAAGAGCGCCATTGTTTTCCGCAGCGATTTCTTTACTTGTAATCAAACGGTAAACACGGTCAAGGAACTTACGGCTTCCTTCCAGACCTTCTTCTGACCAAGCAATCGAAGCATCAAGTGGTCCCATAAACATTTCATAAACACGAAGGGTGTCGGCACCGTATTGTTCCACCACATCATCTGGGTTAACAACGTTCTTGAGGGATTTAGACATCTTAGCTGGCGCTTGCTCCAACTCCTCTCCTGTTTGCACATGGAAGAAAGAACCGTCACGTTTTTCAACCTTATCGGTTGCCACAAGAGCCCCACGGTGGTCACGGTAGCTTGTTCCCAAAATCATTCCTTGGTTAAAGAGTTTTTGGAATGGTTCCTTAGTCGGAACAACACCGAGGTCATAGAGGAATTTGTGCCAGAAACGAGCGTAGAGCAAGTGAAGTACGGCATGTTCCGCACCACCCACGTAGATATCTACTGGCAACCATTGTTTGAGAAGGTCCTCATCAGCCAATTTCTCAGTATTGTGTGGGTCGATATAGCGGAGGTAGTACCAGCTTGAACCTGCCCATTGTGGCATGGTGTTGGTTTCACGACGACCCTTGATACCATCTTCACGAGTCACTTCAAGCCAGTCTGTCAAGTTAGCTAGTGGACTTTCCCCTGTACCTGAAGGGCGGATGTCCTTGGTTACAGGCAAGACAAGCGGCAATTCACTTTCAGGAACAGCTGTTGATGTCCCATCTTCCCAATGAATAATAGGAATTGGCTCACCCCAGTAACGTTGACGGCTAAAGAGCCAGTCGCGGAGACGGTAGGTAACCTTCTCTTGTCCACAGCCTTTTTCTTCCAACCAAGCCACAATCTTGGCAATAGCATCTTCTTTGTTGAGTCCATCTAGGAAGTCTGAATTAACGTGAAGGCCATCTTCTGTATAGGCAGCTTCTGCTACATTTCCACCTTCAAGTACTTCGACGATTGGAAGGTCAAATTGTTTGGCAAATTCCCAGTCACGTTGATCGTGGGCAGGCACAGCCATGACAGCACCTGTTCCATAGCTAGCAAGAACATAGTCCGCAATCCAGATTGGAATTTCCTTACCATTAACAGGGTTTACAGCATAAGCACCAGTCCAAACACCAGTTTTTTCTTTGGCAAGGTCTGTACGAGCCAAGTCAGACTTGAGACTAGCTTGGTGTTTGTAGTCTGCTACTGCTTCTGCTTGTTCTGGACTTGTGATGACGTCTACTAATTCATGCTCAGGAGCCAAAACAGTGAAAGTCGCACCGAAAAGGGTATCAGGACGAGTAGTAAAGACAGTGAATTCCTTATCAGTTCCCTTAACCTTGAAGGTTACATTGGCACCAGTTGATTTCCCAATCCAGTTGCGCTGCATGTCCTTGATAGACTCTGGCCAATCAAGTTCATCTAAGTCATTAAGCAAACGCTCCGCGTAGGCCGTGATTTTGAGCATCCATTGGCGCATTGGTTTGCGGACAACTGGATAGCCTCCACGCTCAGAAGTTCCATCAGGAAGGACCTCTTCGTTGGCAATGGCTGTCCCCAATTCCTCAACCCAGTTTACTGGCACTTCCGCTTCATAGGCCAAACCTTTTTCGTAAAGCTTGGTGAAAATCCATTGCGTCCACTTGTAGTAGTTTGGATCTGTTGTATTGACTTCACGATCCCAGTCATAAGAAAATCCAAGCGCATTGATTTGGCGTTTGAAGTTAGCAATGTTCTCAGCTGTAAATTCTGCTGGGTCATTACCTGTATCCATAGCATATTGCTCTGCAGGCAAACCAAAAGCATCCCAACCCATTGGATGAAGGACATTGTAGCCTTGCGCACGTTTGTAACGGCTGAGGATATCCGTTGCGGTATAACCTTCTGGATGTCCTACGTGCAGACCCGCTCCAGATGGATAAGGGAACATATCAAGAGCATAAAACTTCGGTTTTGAGGCATCTGTTCCTGTCTTAAAGGTATGATGTTCTGCCCAGTAGCCCTGCCACTTAGGCTCAATTTCTTTATGATTGTAAAAACTCATGGTCTCTCTCCAATTTTGTGATGTTACTATTATACCATTTTTGAGGGAATTTGAAAGACGAGAAATGTTCTTTTAGACTTGGATGGTAAGAAAGACTAAATCGCAAATCCAGCTTATTTAGCAGTATAAAAAATTAGCCCCCATTTGGAGCTAACTTCTATTAACTATTTGTCTCTTCCATCTTCCCACGTCCTAGTTCTCGGTAACTACGATCGCCGACAACTTCTACGCTAAACTGCCCGTCCTCATATTCAAGGATCGTCACGCTACCATTATCTAGACCATGCGGATGCATGCCATTAATCAGATAAACAATGGTTCCGATGGTCATTCCGTGGCTGACAACAAGAGCGTTGCCTCCACCCTGCTCTTCCATTTCTTTAGCAATCGCTTCAAAACCTTCCTTGATTCGGCCACTGAGTTTTTCCCAGCCTTCAGCCCAACCAGCTGTATCAACCTCTACCAAGCCCTCAGCCAGTTCAGCATAAGACAATTGATGAACATGGTCCACATTAAAGATACGAGGAATAATGCCCATGAAAAGATCGCCATCGTAGGCTCCATCAAAACTACCGAAACACCATTCTCTGATACGCTTGTCCATGCGATAAGGGATTTTTCCCTGCAAGCCAAGTTCATCAAGGATAATTCCCATTGTCTGAATGGTGCGACCAGAATCACTCGAATAAGCACGCTCAAACTGTAGACCAGATTCTCGCAAACCGATTCCTAATTCTTGAATTCCTCGCTCACCTTCAGCTGTTAAAGGAGTATCGCTCCAACCTTGCGCGCGACCAATCGTGTTAAACATAGTCTTGCCATGACGTACCAAATACAATCGTACTTTTACCATTTTCCGTCCTCCGTTTGCTTCTATTATATCATGGATGATAAAACAAAAGCCACCCATACAGGCGACTTTTGCAGGAGATTATTATGAAAAAGTTTAGGAGTTCTATTAAATAAAGATATTAGATGAAAATCAAATTCAAACTAAATCAGTGTTATCTGTTTCAAATAATATTAGGAGGTCTTTATTTAATGATTATAGTATACACATCCAACCTTAAATAGAACTTAAAATTTCTCCTATTTTCTTAATTTTTAAAACTATGAATTGGTGCTGGGATTTGTCCTCCACGAGAGATGAAATCAACAGACGAAGCTCCATTGACCTTCATAACAGGTGCAGTACCCAATAGACCACCAAACTCAATCATATCGCCTTCTTTTCCTTTTGGAATGATACGAACAGCCGTTGTTTTCATGTTAATGACACCAATTGCAGCCTCATCTGCAATCATAGCAGCAATGGTTTCAGCAGGTGTATCCTCCGGAATGGCAATCATATCCAAACCAACGGAACAGATAGCCGTCATAGCTTCTAGTTTTTCCAAATTAAGAGAGCCATTTTGTACTGCAGCAATCATTCCTTCATCCTCAGAAACAGGAATAAAGGCACCAGACAAACCACCAACTTGGTTGCAGGCCATCACTCCACCCTTCTTAACTTGGTCGTTCAAGAGTGCCAAGGCAGCCGTCGTCCCGTGTGTCCCAACTGTTTCTAGCCCCATTTCTTCAAGGACACGTGCAACAGAATCTCCAACCGCAGGAGTTGGCGCCAAACTCAAGTCCACAATACCAAACTCCACACCCAGTCTCTCACTGGCCATTTGACCAACCAATTGACCGATACGAGTGATTTTAAAGGCAGTTTTCTTAACTGTTTCGGCTACTACATCAAAGCTCTGTCCACGAACTTTTTCCAAGGCACGTTTCACCACACCAGGACCGGAAACTCCGACATTGATGATAACATCTGCCTCCCCAACACCATGGAAGGCACCCGCCATAAATGGATTGTCCTCAACAGCATTAGCGAATACAACCAACTTGGCCGCCCCCATATCCGATAGATTAGCCGTTTCCTTGATAACTCGTCCCATATCTGCGACAGCCGTCATATTGATACCAGACTTGGTTGAGCCGATATTGACTGACGAGCAGACCTTGTCCGTTTCAGCCAAAGCACGAGGAATAGAATTGATGAGAATCTCATCTCCCTTTTGGTACCCCTTTTGTACCAAGGCAGAGAAACCACCAATAAAATCCACACCGATTTCTTTCGCAGCCTTATCAAGCGCTTTTGCCAGAACAACGTAGTCCGTCGCATCTGTCGCTGCCCCAATCAAAGAGATAGGAGTCACCGATACACGCTTATTAACGATTGGAATCCCCAACTCAGCCGCAATTTCATCGCCAACAGCCACTAAATTAGCTGCCTTGGTCGTAATCTTTTGATAAATTTTCTCCGCAGCACGATTGATATCTGGATCGATACAGTCCAAAAGGGAAATCCCCATGGTAATAGTTCTGATATCGAAGTTTTGCTCCTCAATCATGGCGATGGTCTCAGTAACTTGTCTAATATCCATGATAACCTCCTAGATATTATACATAGCTTCGAAAATCGCTGCACTCTGAATATTAATTTTCACATTCAAAGTTTGCCCAAAAGCTTCAAATTCATTACGAAGATAAGTGAAATCTTGCTTTTTATCACTAGAGACGACAGCCATCATCGTGAAATATTCATCCAAAACAGTTTGAGAGATATCGTCAATATTCAAACCCAATTCTGCAATTTTACCAGAAACACCTGCAACAATTCCAGATTTATCTTTACCAACAACAGTTATAATCGCTTTCATAAGCAAACTCCAATTCTTCTTTTAATAGGAAACCTGAACATTAAACAGGATTCTTTTCAAATAGTATAGCATAATTCTAACTAAAATACTCAAAAACGCCTGCTTACGAAGTTGTTCTTAAGAAAAAAACAATTTCGTAAACAAGCGTCTACTATCCCAACTTATGATGAGTGTTCCCGCTAGGACCGAAATCCTAGCGGTAGACCAGAGCTAGACTAAGAGCACAAGACTCCATCATCATAACACTCAACAAAATTGATGATTTTATACTAATTCGATGATCGCCATTGGCGCTGCATCACCACGACGTGGTTCAGTTTTAAGGATACGAGTGTATCCACCGTTACGTTCAGCATAACGAGGTGCGATTTCTGAGAACAATTTTTGAAGTGCTGTAGTAGAAGTGTACTTATCAGTTGCTTCATCATAGTTTTCAGATGCGATTTCATTACGTACGAAAGCAGCTGCTTGACGACGTGCATGCAAATCACCACGTTTACCTAGAGTAATCATTTTTTCAACAGTTTTACGGATTTCTTTAGCACGAGCTTCAGTTGTCACGATTGATTCGTTGATCAAAAGGTCAGTTGTCAAATCGCGAAGCATTGCTTTACGTTGTGAGCTAGTGCGTCCTAGTTTACGGTAAGCCATGTATTCCTCCTTTATTTATCTTTTAATCCAAGACCCAAATCAATGAGTTTGAGTTTCACTTCTTCCAAACTCTTGCGTCCAAGATTTCGTACTTTCATCATCTCTGCTTCAGATTTTTCTGTCAAATCATGCACAGTATTGATACCGGCACGTTTCAAACAGTTGTATGAACGCACAGACAAGTCCAGTTCCTCAATCGTACGATCCAAAATACGGTCGTCAGATTCAGTATCAGCTTCTTTCATCACTTCAGTTGACTTAGCAATCTCAGTAAGATTTGTAAACAAATCAAGATGTTCTGTCAAAATACGTGCTGAAAGCCCTAAAGCATCTTCTGGAATAATTGTTCCATTTGTCAAGATTTCAAGGGTTAATTTGTCAAATCCATCATTGCTACCTACACGAGCAGGTTCCACTTGATAGTTGACTTTTGTAACTGGTGTATAAATAGAATCTACAGCAAGTGTTCCAACTGGTGCATTATCTTTTTTATTTTCATCAGCAGGTACATATCCACGACCACTGTTAACAGTCATAGTCGCTTTTAGCGAAGAACCTTCACCGATTGTAAAGAGATAATGATCTGGATTTACAATTTCAATATCGCTATCTGTCAAAATGTCACCAGCTGTTACTTCAGCAGGACCTTCAACATCCAGTTCGATGATTTTTTCGTCTTCAACGTACGATTTCACTGCAATTCCTTTAATGTTCAGAATGATTTGCATCACGTCTTCACGAACACCTGGAACTGTGTCAAACTCATGTAACACACCATCAATGTTGATAGATGTCACAGCTGCTCCTGGTAGAGAAGCTAGAAGTACACGACGAAGAGAGTTACCAAGAGTTGTACCGTAGCCACGTTCAAGTGGTTCGATTACAAACTTGCCATAATCTTTATTTTCATCAATTTTTGTTATATTTGGTTTTTCAAACTCGATCATTTAGTTACTCCCTCTTAAACGAAAAGCAGTGTAATGCGATGATTATACACGGCGACGTTTTGGAGGACGAGCACCATTGTGTGGCACTGGAGTCACATCACGAATTGCTGTTACTTCAAGACCAGCGGCAGCAAGCGCACGAATAGCTGACTCACGACCAGAACCTGGACCTTTTACAGTAACTTCAACTGATTTAAGACCGTGTTCTTGTGCAGATTTAGCAGCAGCTTCAGAAGCCATTTGAGCAGCGAATGGTGTAGATTTACGAGAACCTTTGAAACCAAGAGCACCAGCTGATGACCAAGCAATTGCATTACCATGCACATCAGTAATCATAACAATAGTGTTATTAAATGTAGCGTGAATATGAGCAATACCAGATTCGATATTCTTTTTCACACGACGTTTACGTGTTGGTTTAGCCAAGACTTTTACCTCCTATATTATTTTTTCTTACCAGCAATCGCAACAGCTTTACCTTTACGAGTGCGAGCGTTGTTTTTAGTATTTTGTCCACGGACAGGAAGTCCACGACGGTGACGGATACCACGGTATGAACCGATTTCCATCAAACGTTTGATGTTCAAGTTTACTTCACGACGAAGGTCACCTTCAACTTTGATTGCATCCACTTCACGACGGATAGCATCTTCTTGATCTGATGTAAGATCACGTACACGAACATCTTCTGAGATTCCAGCAGCAGCCAAAATTTTCTTAGATGTTGCAAGTCCGATACCATAAACATAAGTCAATGAGATTACTACGCGTTTGTCATTTGGAATGTCAACTCCAGCAATACGAGCCATGTTTTCTCCTTTCTATCTTATCCTTGACGTTGTTTGTGTTTTGGATTTGCTGGGCAAATTACCATAACACGACCATTACGACGAATAACTTTACAGTATTCGCAAATTGGTTTGACCGATGGTCTTACTTTCATTTCTTATCCCTCCAAGTTTTTCGATTATTTAAAGCGGTAAGTGATACGTCCACGTGTCAAGTCATATGGACTCATTTCGACAGTAACACGATCTCCCGCTAAAATACGAATATAGTTTTTACGAATTTTACCAGAAACTGTTGCTAAAATCTGATGTCCATTTTCAAGTTCAACCGTAAACATTGCATTCGGCATTGTATCAACTACTTTGCCTTCAACTTCAATCACATCGTCTTTTGCCACGCAAAAGCACCTCCATAAATTTCGATTCGATGCCTCTAGACACAGAGACAACAATTATAAGTCAGACTATCTCAGTATAACATTTGTAGCGGATTTTTGCAAGTGTGAAAAACGCTTTATTTCAAATTTGTCAATACTTTTTCGATATCTGAGAAGACATCATTGATATCTTGATTACCTTCGATGTCATGAACCAAACCTTTGGCACGGTAGTGAGCAATGATTGGTTCCCCTTGAGCAATATTCACATCCAAACGACGTTTTACTGTCTCAGGTTTATCATCTTCACGTTGGTAATAATCTTCTTCTTTATAGTCAACTGGTGGGTTAAAGACCTTGTGGAAAGTTTCTCCAGTTACGCGGTGGATGATACGGCCACTCAAACGTTCCAAGAGGCTATCTGGATTCACTTCAATGTTGATGACACCTTCTAGTTCAATGCCAAGTTCAGCCAATGTTTTGTCCAAGGCATGAGCTTGTTCGATTGTACGTGGGTAACCATCCAACAAGAATCCTGTTTCTTTAATATCATCTTGTGAAAGACGTTCTTTTACGATTCCATTTGTAACTTCATCAGGAACCAATTCACCCTTGTCAATGTATGACTTAGCAAGAACACCCATTTCAGTTTGATTTGCCATAGCAGCGCGGAACATATCACCTGTTGAGATATGTGCAACATGGAATTGTTCTACGATTTTTGCTGCTTGAGTTCCCTTACCTGCACCAGGTAAGCCCATAATCAAAAGATTCATGATTTGATCTCCTTATTTTATTTTTAAATAGAAGCAAAAAGTCTTTTCACCCCTATTTAAAAACAAAATAGAAGAGGGGAGACCAAACTCTCACAAATGTTAGAGTTAAACCTCCACTCCCTCAGTAATTACTGATTCAGTAATTACTTTTATTCTGTTCTGTCCATGAAACCAACATACTTACGTTTCAATAGGTAGCCTTCCAATTGTTTGATTCCTTCAATACCTGTAGAGATAATGATCAAAAGACTAGTTCCTCCAAAAGCAACTGCTTCTGAAAGCCCGAAAACATCTTTTGCTACGATCGGTAAAATAGAAATCACACCAAGGAAGAGAGAACCAACAGTTGCAAGACGACGAAGAAGTTTAGACATATATTCCTCTGTACCTTTACCAGGACGAACTCCGTGGATATAGGCACCGCTCTTTTGTAGGTTTTCTGCCGCTTTTTCAGGATTAATCTGTACAAACGTATAGAAGAATGTAAAGAGAATAATCAACAAAGCATACATGGCAATACCAGTTGGTGAAGTTGTTGCCAGCATTTCTTGTGCTGTTCTTACCCAAGCCCAATCATGACCTGTAGCGCTCAAAAACTGAAGAATAGCCGCAGGCGCTGCAGTAATCGAACTTGCAAAGATAACAGGGATAACTCCAGCAGGGTTTACCTTCAAAGGAAGGTAAGAACTAGATGGAGCACCTTGTGCAACCTTAGTATATTGGATTGGAATTTTGTATTCTGCTTGTTGAACATAAGTTGTAAAATAAATGATCAACAATACAGTAATAATCAAAATGATTACGAAAATGATAGATGAGTTGATACGGCTACTTGGAACGTTCACAAAGTAGTCTACATAGATGCCCTGAATCATCTCTGGAATTGAGGCAACAATCCCGGCAAAGATAATCATAGAAACACCATTTCCGTATCCCTTATCTGTAATTTGCTCTCCCAACCAAGTCACAATCATGCTACCAGCTGTTAAGATGATACCAATCATGATAAAGACTTGTGGTGTAAGAGCTGTTTTCAACAATTGAGCTCCAGCCAAAGTATTAAAACCAGCTGTAATCCCGATAGATTGCACAAAGGCTAGAACAAGAGCAATATAACGAGTAGCTTGATTTAATTTTCTTCGACCTACTTCCCCTTGTTTACCCCACTCTACAAATTTGGGTAAAATATCCATTTGCAAGAGTTGGACAACGATAGAGGCCGTAATGTAGGGACTAACACCAAGAGCAAAAACTGAGAAGTTTTTCATGGCATTCCCTGACACCAAGCTCAACATGTTTAAGAAGGATAATCCACTTAAAGCATTCAAGCTATTGGCATTCACACCGGGCACTGTAATGCTAGTTCCGATACGAAAAACCAAAACGATAAAAATTGTAAATAAAATTTTTGATCGAACCTGCTTGACTTTAAGAGCTTCTCTTAATAATTTAAAAAACATAGGTCACCTCTCTTAGATGACTTCTACTGAACCACCTTTAGCAGTGATAGCTTCTTCAGCTGATTTAGAGAATTTAGCTGCTTTCACAGTCAATTTCTTAGTCAACTCACCGTTACCAAGAACTTTAATACCTGATTTTTCAGCTTTAACAATTCCTGCTTCGATAAGAACAACTGGAGTAACTTCAGCACCATCTTCAAAGACGTTCAATTGGTCAAGGTTCACAATTGCGTATTCTTTAGCGTTGATGTTAGTGAATCCACGTTTTGGAAGACGACGGAACAATGGAGTTTGTCCACCTTCAAAACCAAGGCGAACTCCGCCACCGCTACGAGCTTTTTGACCTTTTTGACCACGACCAGATGTTTTACCGTTACCTGATGAAGTACCACGACCAACGCGGTTACGTACTTTACGAGAACCTTCTGCAGGTTTCAATTCATGAAGTTTCATTTTTATTTTCTCCTCTTTTGTAAAATGCTAGCGCCGATAAGGGAGAAAAGGTTGTCTCCCCCATCAACTCGCCTATACGACGTCATCATAGATGACTATATCTAGTTTTAGGGGATGGTATAGTGCACATCCCCTAAAAATTCATTAGTTTACTTCTTCAACTGTTACCAAGTGAGATACTGCTGTGATCATACCACGGATAGCAGCGTTGTCTTCTTTAATAACAGAGCTGTTCAATTTGCCAAGTCCAAGTGCTACAACAGTTTTACGTTGTGATGGAATGCGTCCGATTGGAGACTTAGTCAAAGTAATTTTAATTTGAGCCATTTTATCCCCTTTCTTATGCCAAATCAGAAACTGAAATACCACGAAGGGCAGCAACTTCTTCAGCGCGTTTCAATTGTTTCAAACCTTCAACAGTTGCACGAACAATGTTGATTGGAGTGTTAGAACCAAGTGATTTAGATGTAATATCTGCCACACCTGCCAATTCCACAACGGCACGAACTGCACCACCAGCGGCAACTCCAGAACCTTCTACAGCAGGTTTCAACAATACTTTAGCTCCACCGAATTCTGAAAGAACTTCGTGTGGGATTGTTGTTCCAACCATAGGAACTTCGATTAAGTTTTTCTTAGCATCATCTACTGCTTTACGGATTGCTTCTGGAACTTCTTGAGCTTTACCAGTACCAAATCCTACGCGACCGTTGTGGTCACCAACAACAACAAGAGCTGCGAAACGAAGACGACGTCCACCTTTAACAACTTTTGTAACACGGTTGACAGCAACTACGCGTTCTTCTAATTCAACTGCATTGTCTTTAAATGCCATTTTCTAGTGTCCTCCTATTAGAATTTCAATCCGTTTTCACGAGCTGCATCAGCCAAAGCTTTCACACGTCCGTGATATAGATATCCACCGCGGTCGAACACCACTTCTGAAATACCTTTAGCGTTTGCACGTTCTGCAACGAGTTTACCGACAGCAACGGCTTGTTCAGTTTTAGTTCCTTTTGAAACTTCTTTGTCAAGAGTTGAAGCACTTGCGAGCGTTACACCCGCTACGTCATCAATCACTTGAGCGTAGATGCCTGTATTAGAACGGAATACGTTCAAACGTGGGCGATCAGCAGTTCCAGAGAGTTTTCCGCGAACGCGACGGTGGCGTTTTTGGCGGAGTTTGTTTTTATCTGGTTTTGAAATCACAGTTTTCACCTCTTTAGTTTTAAATCGTGTGCTATGCACAAAGTTGGAAAATAGGTTGGTGGTTGATGATCAACCACTCAACATTATTTACCTGTTTTACCTTCTTTACGGCGAACGAATTCACCAACGTAACGGATACCTTTACCTTTATATGGTTCTGGTGAACGAAGGCTACGTACGTAAGCAGCTGTTTGACCAACTACTTCTTTTGAAATTCCGCTAACAACGATTGTTGTTGGATTTGGAAGTTCAAAAGTAATTCCTTCTGGAGCTTCAACTTCGTCTGGATGAGATTTACCAACAGCCAAAACAAGTTTAGATCCTTGAAGTTGTGCACGGTAACCAACCCCGCGCATTTCAAGTTCTTTCTTGAATCCTTCTGATACACCAACAACCATGTTGTTCAAAAGGGCACGAGTAGTTCCGTGGATAGTTTTCATTTCTTTTGAATCGTTTGGACGGTGAAGAGTTACTTCAGTACCTTCCACACGGATTTCAATATCTTTTGAGAACTCACGAGTAAGTTCTCCTTTAGGTCCTTTTACAGTTACAACGTTGTCATTGTTAGTGATTTCTACACCAGCAGGCAACACGATAACTTTATTACCAATACGTGACATGTTTATTTTCTCCTGTTAGATTGTCAGGCCAGAACGGCCAGTTTTCACGGGGTTAAATCGATTCCTCGATTTAAAGGAACATTTAGGTTTCAATTTCAAAGTGAATCTAGGCATCGTCTCGCAGGCATAACTTTGGGTTAGGCAAGAGACGATAACGAAGAGTCACAAAGAAATTGGGAGCTAAATATTACCAAACGTAAGCGATAACTTCTCCACCAACATTCTTTTGGCGTGCTTCTTTATCAGTAAGCAAACCTTCAGAAGTTGAAAGGATAGCAATTCCAAGTCCGTTAAGAACTTTTGGAAGGTCTTCACGTTTTTTGTAGACACGAAGTCCTGGTTTAGAAACACGTTTCAAGTTAGTAATAACTTTTTCACCGTTTGGTCCGTATTTAAGAAATACACGGATGATGCCTTGTTTGTCATCTTCGATGATTTCAACGTTTTTTACAAAACCTTCGCGTTTAAGGATTTCAGCAATCCCTTTTTTGATGTTTGATGCAGGTACTTCAAGTACTTCGTGTTTAGCTTGGTTAGCGTTACGAATACGAGTTAGGAAGTCTGCGATTGGGTCAGTCATAACCATTTTGTTTTTCTCCTCTTACTAGTAGTTTGCAAGTTGCACTTGCTAGTTAATGATTGAGCTAGGCTCAGATAGTATTGATACATTCAAATGAGAAAACTCTTATTTGAACACGAGCTACAACCTGAGCAAAAAAGATAAATTTGTTTTGGAGCATCGCTCCTACACCAAATTTCCTATTTTTGCTGTGGTTGTTACGCTCTTTGTATCATGATATTACCAAGATGCTTTTGTTACACCAGGGATTTGTCCTTTGTAAGCTAATTCACGGAAGCAAACACGGCAAAGTTTAAATTTGCGGTAAACTGAATGTGGACGACCACATTTTTCACAACGAGTATAAGCTTGAGTAGAGAACTTCGCTGGACGTTTGTTCTTAGCAATCATTGATTTTTTAGCCATTAGATTTACCTCCTATATTATTTTGCAAAAGGCATTCCAAGGCCTGTAAGCAATGCACGTGACTCTTCGTCAGTGTTAGCAGTTGTTACGATAACGATGTCAAGACCACGAGTTTTGTCAACGTCATCGAAGTTGATTTCTGGGAAGATCAATTGTTCTTTCACACCAAGTGTGTAGTTTCCGCGTCCATCAAATGATTTTGTTGGAACACCGTGGAAGTCACGTACACGTGGAAGTGAAACTGAAACCAATTTATCCAAGAATTCGTACATACGTTCACCACGAAGGGTAACTTTTGCACCGATCGCAACACCTTCACGAAGACGGAAGCCGGCGATTGATTTTTTAGCTTTAGTGATAAGTGGTTTTTGACCTGAGATAAGTGCCAATTCTTCAGCAGCTTTTTCAAGGCTTTTAGCGTTTGATACAGCTTCACCAACACCCATGTTCAAAACGATCTTATCTACTTTAGGCACAGCCATCACTGATGAGTAGTTGAATTGTTCTGTCAAAGCAGGAACTACTTCATTAAGATATTTTTCTTTTAAACGATTTGCCATTATACTTCTCCTTTCCTTCGTGATTAATCAAGCACTTCGCCTGATTTTTTGTTGTAGCGAACTTTTTTACCGTCAACAAATTTGTAACCAACACGACCAGCTACACCATTTTTGTCCAAAACTTGAACGTTTGATACGTGAATAGCTGCTTCTTTCTCGATGATACCACCTTGAGGAAGCTCGTTAGTTGGACGTTGGTGTTTCTTAACGATGTTAACACCTTCAACGATAACTTTGTTTACTTTTGGAAGGGCAGTAAGGACAACAGCTTCTGTTCCCTTATCTTTACCAGCGATTACGCGAACTTTGTCGCCTTTTTTTACAAACATTAGGTTTCTCCTTGATTTTTCTTACGCCCATAAGGGCACCCTGGAGGTAAATCCAGGGGACTAGTTTGTTTCTAAAAATTAAAGTACTTCTGGAGCAAGTGACACGATCTTCATGAAGCCACCTTCACGCAATTCACGTGCAACTGGGCCAAAGATACGTGTTCCGCGAGGAGTTTTGTCTTCACGGATGATAACTGCTGCGTTTTCGTCAAATTTGATGTATGAACCATCAGCACGACGAGCACCTGATTTAGTACGAACGATAACTGCTTTAACAACGTCACCTTTTTTAACCGCACCACCAGGAGTAGCTTGTTTTACAGATGCCACGATAACATCACCGATGTTTGCAAATTTACGTCCTGAACCACCAAGAACTTTGATAGTCAAGATTTCGCGAGCACCGCTGTTGTCTGCGACTTTCAAACGAGTTTCTGTTTGAATCATTTCAGTTTTCTCCTTTCAGGTTTGATTAGATGATGACCGCTTCTTCAACAACTTCTACAAGACGGAAACGTTTTGTAGCTGAAAGCGGGCGAGTTTCCATGATACGTACGATATCGCCTTCTTTGGCAACATTGTTTTCATCATGAGCTTTGTATTTTTTAGAGTAGTTAATACGTTTACCATAGACTGGGTGGTTACGTTTTGTTTCAACTACAACTGTGATTGTCTTGTCCATTTTGTCAGATACAACACGTCCAACAAGAACTTTACGATTATTGCGTTCCATTGAAATTTCTCCTTCCCTAGTCTATTATTTCGCTTCAGATTGAACTGTTTTGATACGAGCGATTTGTTTTTTAACTTCTTTCAAGCGAGCTGTTTGTTCCAATTGACCAGTAGCAGCTTGGAAACGAAGTTCAAACAATTCTTTTTTCAATTCGTTTTCGCGCTTCGCGAGTTCTTCTTGAGAAAGACCACGAAGTTCTTTAACAAATTCTTTTACTTCATTAAGTTTCATGCCTTCTCCTTATTCTGCTTCACGTTTTACGAATTTACATTTAACTGGCAATTTGTGGCTAGCAAGACGAAGCGCTTCGCGAGCGATCTCTTCAGATACACCAGCGATTTCGAACATCACTTTACCACGTTTAACTGGTGCTACCCAACCTTCAGGTGCCCCTTTACCAGATCCCATACGCACACCGATAGCTTTAGCAGTGTATGATTTGTGTGGGAAGATTTTAATCCAAACTTTACCACCACGTTTCATGTAACGAGTCATGGCGATACGAGCAGCTTCGATTTGGCGGTTAGTGATCCAGTGGCTAGTTGTAGCTTGAAGACCGTATTCACCGAATGCTACTTCTTTTCCACCTTTTGCTTCACCGCGCATTTTTCCACGGAATTCACGACGGTGTTTAACACGTTTAGGTACTAACATTGGTTATTTACCTCCTTTAGTGTTTTTGCGAGCTGGAAGAATTTCACCACGGTAGATCCATACTTTAACACCAAGTTTACCGTATGTAGTATCTGCTTCTTCCCAAGCGTAATCGATATCTGCACGAAGTGTGTGAAGCGGAACAGTCCCTTCAGAGTATCCTTCAGCACGGGCGATATCTGCACCGTTCAAACGACCTGATACTTGAGTTTTGATTCCTTTAGCTCCAGCACGCATTGCACGTTGGATTGCTTGTTTTTGTGCACGACGGAAAGCAACACGTTGCTCCAATTGACGAGCAATACCTTCACCTACAAGGTGAGCATCCAAATCAGGTTGTTTGATTTCAATGATGTTGATGTGTACTTGTTTTCCAGTCAATTTGTTAAGTTTTGCACGGAGTGCATCAACGTTAGCACCACCTTTACCGATTACCATACCTGGTTTAGCAGTGTGAAGTGAAACGTTAACTTTGTTTACTGCGCGTTCGATTTCGATAGTTGAAACTGCTGCGTCAGCAAGTTCTTTTTGAACGAATTTACGGATTGCAAGATCTTCATGAAGGTAATCCGCGTATTCTTTTTCAGCATACCATTTGGCATCCCAATCACGGATGATGCCGACACGCATACCAATTGGATGTACTTTTTGACCCACGATTTTACCTCCTTATTTTTCTGCAACAGCTACAGTGATGTGAGCTGTACGTTTGTTGATTGGTGAAGCTGAACCTTTCGCACGTGGACGGAAACGTTTCATAGTTGGTCCTTCGTTTGCGAATGCTTCAGATACTACCAAGTTAGCTTTATCCAAACCAAAGTTGTTTTCAGCGTTAGCTACAGCTGAGTTCAAAACTTTCAAGATGATTTCAGCAGCTTTGTTTGGAGTGAATGTCAAGATTGCGATTGCATCGGCTACGCTTTTACCACGGATGTTATCAAGAACAAGACGTGATTTACGAGGTGAAACACGTACTGTACGAGCCATTGCTTTAGCTGAAGTAATTTCTGCCATTTATGTTCTCCTTATTTTCTACGTGTTTTCTTGTCGTCTGCAGCGTGACCTTTGTAAGTACGAGTTGGTGCAAATTCACCAAGTTTGTGACCTACCATGTCTTCTTGGATGTAAACAGGTACGTGTTTACGTCCGTCATAAACTGCAATAGTGTAACCAATGAAACTTGGGAAGATCGTTGAACGACGTGACCAAGTTTTAATAACTTTTTTCTTTTCGTCGTTAGCTTGAGCTTCAACTTTTTTCATCAAATGCTCATCGACGAAAGGTCCTTTTTTAAGACTGCGTCCCATTTTTATATTTTCTCCTTTAAATGTTGTACCACAGCGGCTTGCGCTCCATAGGAGCGCTACCGAGCTGGCGGATTTACTAGCTACTTAAGCGACTAGTTTAATATTATTTCTCGTTGCGACGACGAACGATAAGTTTGTCAGATTTCGCTTTCTTGTTACGAGTTTTAAGACCAAGAGCAGGTTTGCCCCATGGAGTAGATGGTGCTTTACGACCAACTGGTGCTTTACCTTCACCACCACCGTGTGGGTGATCGTTAGGGTTCATTACAGAACCACGAACTGTTGGGCGGATACCTTTCCAACGGCTACGTCCTGCTTTACCAAGGTTTACAAGTCCATGTTGTTCATTACCGACAACACCAACTGTAGCACGGCAAGTTCCAAGAATCATACGAACTTCACCTGATTGAAGACGAACAAGAACGTATTTACCTTCAGAACCCAATACTTGAGCAGATGCTCCAGCAGCACGTACCAATTCACCACCACGACCTGGTTTCAACTCGATGTTGTGGATCAAAGTACCAACGGGGATGTTAGCAAGTGGAAGAGCATTTCCGACTTTGATATCTGCTTCTGGACCTGAAACGATACGTTGACCAACTTCAAGACCTTTTGGAGCGATGATGTATGCTTTCACACCGTCAGTGTAGTGTACAAGAGCGATGTTTGCAGAACGGTTTGGATCGTACTCGATTGTTTTAACAACTGCTTCAACGTTGTCTTTGTTACGTTTGAAGTCAACCAAACGGTAGAAACGTTTGTGTCCACCACCTTGGTGACGAACTGTGATACGACCGTTGTTGTTACGACCAGCCTTGCTCTTCAATGCAACAAGCAATGATTTTTCAGGAGTGCTTGTTGTGATTTCAGCGAAATCCAAAGAAGTCATATTACGGCGACCGTTTGTTGTTGGTTTATAAACACGAATTCCCACGATATTTCCTCCTTAGATTATTCAGCTTCAGCAGCAAACAACTCGATTGCTTTAGAATCAGCTGTAAGTGTGATGATAGCTTTTTTAGTTTTGTTAGTAAAACCAGTGTAACGTCCAACACGTTTAGCTTTTGGTTTTACGTTGATTGTGTTAACATTAGCAACTTTAACACCTTCGAAAGCAGCTTCAACAGCTTGCTTGATCAAAAGTTTGTGTGCACGAGTGTCAACTTCAAATACATATTTTCCTGCTTCAAGTTGAGCCATTGAGCTTTCAGTGATTACAGGTTTTTTGATAACATCATACAAATTCATTATGCAAGAACCTCCTCGATTTTAGAGATAGCTGCTTGAGTAACAAGAAGTTTGTCACTATTTGCGATGTCAAGAACACTTGCAGTTGTAGCAGTCGCAACTTTCACGTTTGGAAGGTTACGAGCTGAGAGAGCGGCGAATTCGTTTCCTTCTTCAAGAATAACAAGGACTTTAGAATCGATGCTCAAAGCTGCAAGAACTTTTGCAAATTCAGCAGTTTTTGGAGCTGTAAATTCAAGAGAATCAACGGCTACAAATTTATTTTCAGCAACTTTTTCTGAGTAAACAGATTTAAGTGCAAGGCGACGAACTTTTTGAGGAAGTTTGTACGCATAGCTACGTGGAGTTGGTCCGAAGACGATTCCACCACCACGCCATTGTGGAGAGCGGATGGAACCTTGTCGAGCACGTCCAGTTCCTTTTTGACGCCATGGTTTGCGTCCGCCACCTGAAACAGCTGAGCGGTTTTTAACTGCGTGAGTTCCTTGACGAAGGCTAGCACGTTGGCTGATGATCACATCAAACACAACAGATTGGTTTGGTTCGATACCAAAGATTGCATCGTTAAGAACAACTTCGCCCGCTTGTTTACCAGTTTGGTCGAATAATGTTACATTTGCCATTTTGACTGTATTCCCCTTTCCTTATTATTTACCAGCTTTAACTGCTGACTTGATAGTGATAAGAGATTTCTTAGCACCTGGTACGTTACCTTTGATAAGGATAACGTTCTTTTCTGGAACAACTTGTACAACTTCAAGGTTTTGAATTGTTACGCGGTCGCCACCCATACGTCCTGCAAGGTTTTTACCTTTGAATACACGGTTAGGTGCAACAGGTCCCATAGAACCTGGACGACGGTGGTAACGAGAACCGTGAGCCATTGGTCCACGTGATTGTCCGTGGCGCTTGATAACACCTTGGAAACCTTTACCTTTAGAAGTACCAGTTACGTCAACAACGTCCCCAGCTGCGAATGTTTCAACTGTAATTTCAGCACCAACTTCCAAGCCTTCAACGTTTTTGAATTCACGAATGAAGCGCTTAGGAGCCGTGTTAGCTTTCGCTACATGTCCTTTAGCAGGTTTGTTGCTCAATACTTCGCGTTTGTCATCGAAACCAACTTGGATAGCGTTGTATCCATCTGTTTCAACAGTTTTAACTTGAAGAACAACGTTTGGAGTTGCTTCAATAACTGTTACAGGGATCAATTCGCCAGCTTCAGTGAAGATTTGAGTCATTCCCACTTTTTTCCCTAAGATTCCTTTTGTCATGAGAAAATAGTTCCTTTTCTATATTTTTTATTCAAAAAGTTTTTAACGAGCGTTTTTTATGCTCAAGTTATCAAGCTTTAGATTAAAGTTTGATTTCTACGTTTACACCACTTGGAAGATCCAATTTCATCAACGCATCAACTGTTTTTTGAGTTGGGTTAACGATATCGATCAAACGTTTGTGTGTACGCATTTCAAATTGTTCGCGAGAGTCTTTGTATTTGTGAGTCGCACGAATGATTGTGTAGAGGCTACGTTCAGTTGGAAGTGGGATTGGACCCGCAACTTGTGCACCTGTACGAGTAGCTGATTCTACGATTTTTGCAGCCGCTGTGTCAAGCGTACGGTGTTCGTAAGCTTTCAAACGGATACGGATTTTTTTGTTTGCCATCTTTTTCTCCTTTTCGTCTATTTAAGATAATAGGCTAGCTCCACAAGAAAACCGACGCGGCGTTGCGTGGCAATGCAACCGAGCGTGTCGCAACCTCTTGCATCAAAGCTAAGGCTGTAATTTACAGCACCATAATAGAATAACACAAAGCCCCTGCGATTGCAAGGGATTTGTTGCTGTTTTTTCGTTTTTTTACAATGAAACTGTTTTCTTTTTTGATAGGTCATTTATTTAACTCTTTTTATAGAAGAAAGTTAGTCTCTCTTCACCTGTTCATAACTTTCTTTTCCGTCATTGAGTTTATCCCAAATCACTACTTGCCCACTTTTGAGAGATTTTTGCACATCGATGATACGTTGATTGGACGAACCTCGAAACTGGAGCATGAGATTTCTCTTAGTTCGATCGTATCGTCCATCGACAAGAATGTCAATCAATGATAAGAGTTCCAGTTTATCTGGAGTTTCCAACATCATTTCTTCCCAAGTATATCCCGTCCAGGACCAGATGTCTTTATCTGGCAATTCCTTACGAATGCGCTTAACGAGTGGCAAGAGAATGCCCGTATTGAGGAATGGCTCCCCTCCCAGTAAGGTCAAGCCTTGAACATAGTGCTGGGCAAGATCTGCCATAATCTGTTCTTCTAACTCTGCTGTATAAGGAATGCCTGCATTGAAAGACCAAGTCGCAACATTATAGCACCCCTCGCAGTGGAACATACAGCCTGCGACATAGAGGGAGTTGCGCACGCCTTCTCCATCGACAAAGTTAAAGGCCTTGTAATCAATAATCCGCCCTTTACTAAGCTCCTCGCTTTTCCATTCACCAGGTTTTGGTGTATTCCATGTCATGCTGTCTACTCCAAGTCTATCCAATAGCGCTCAGTTCCGTTTCGAACATCCTCCAACTCCCCACCATTAGCTAAGATAACAGCTCGGCTTGCTGGATTTTCTGTGCTACAAGTCACTAAAGCTCGTTTAATATTCTTTTCCTTAGCAACTTGCAAGCCCTGACGGAGAGTTTCCTTAGCATAACCCTTGCCTCTTTCTGATGGACGAATGGAGTAGCCAATGTGGCCAGCATAATTCAATAACCCCTCATTCAGTCTCAATCGCAGATTCAAAAATCCTAGAGCACGACCTACATCATCAAATGATACAAATTGAATAGAAGGAACACGATTTTCTGGCAAGTTTATTCCCATCTCTTTTTGCATATTTGTTTCCAACCACTCTTCATACACAAAGTTCTCTGTATCCCAAAATCCTCCATCATGGCCTGATTGGCTCTTTTCAAACTCTGCCATCATCTCTAAAACTATTTCTTTATCTGCTAATCTTGGTCTTCGTAATTCCATCCTTACCTCCCACTAAGAGAAAAGCGAGAGCTGACTCTCACTTTTATTTCTTCTTATTCTTGTTTAAAAATTGTTCTCTGAGGCTAAGTAAACGTTCTTTCTTACCAGCTCCACCTTTAGAGTGTTTCTCGTGATAACGGGTCACTTGTGCACGCCCCTTATCATCTAATTGATATTTTCCCATTTCAGTTCTTTCTAATTTGTTACTTGATGGCCAGCTATTTTAATCGTTGAACCATTCATATGTTTGACACGCGCTGCGATTTCCTTGTGACGCCCATTGACCATAGGTCTCGCTTGAGGATTGCCTAAATAGCCACAAGTCCGTTTAACAACGTCTACTGTTTTAGGGTCGCTATTTCCACAGTTTGGACAAGCAAATCCTCTCTCAGTTGGTTCAAAATCCCCTTCAAAGTCACACTTGTAGCAACGGTCAATTGGTGTATTGGTCCCTAAATAGCCGACACGGTCATAGGCATAGTCCCAGACAGCTTCCAAGGCCTTTGGATTTTGCTGAAGGACTGGATACTCACAATAATGGATGAAACCACCTGACGCACCTGCTTCTGGATAGACTTTCTCAAAGTCCAATTTTTCAAACGGTGTTGGATTTTTACGAACATCGTAGTGGAAAGAATTGGTGTAGTATTCCTTATCTGTAATATCAGGAATAGAACCAAACTTCTCTGTATCTAGTCGGCAGAAACGGTCTGTCAAACTTTCAGATGGTGTTGAGTAGATAGAGAAATGGTAGCCATATTGGTCAGACCACTCTTCTACACGGCGTTTCATATCGCGAATGATATCCAGCGTGAATTCCTTAGCATTTGGATTACTTTCCCAGCTGTTACCAAAGAAAACTGTCGCTACTTCATACAAGCCGATATAGCCCAGCGAGACGGTTGCCCGACGATTCTTAAAGAGCTGGTCAACATTTTCTTCTTTACCTAGACGATGGCCAAAAGCACCGTACTGATAAAGGATAGGAGCATTCGCTGGTGTCGCCTCTTTAGTGCGTTCGACACGATAAACAAGAGCATCTTCAGCGATATTCATCCGCTCGTTGAAGATTTCCCAGAACTTATTCATGTCGCCCTCAGACTCAAGAGCAATACGAGGCAGGTTAACCGTCACAACACCCAGATTCATACGGCCTGAATTGACTTCTACACCATTTTCATCCTTCCACCCTTGAAGAAACGAACGGCAACCCATAGGCACCTTAAAAGAACCTGTCAAGTCAACAATCTTATCGTAAGACAAGACGTCTGGGTACATCCGCTTGGTTGCACACTCAAGAGCCAACTGCTTAATGTCGTAATTGGGAGTCCCTTCTTCCAAGTTAAGGCCTCTTTTAAGCGTAAAGATGAGCTTAGGGAAGATAGCTGTACGATGCTCCGAACCAAGACCCTTTATCCGAATACTCAAAATAGCTTTTTGAATTTCCCTCTCAAAACGATTGGTTCCTAGACCAAAACCTAACGAAGTGAAAGGTGTTTGCCCATTTGAAGTGAAGAGGGTGTTGATTTCATACTCAAGAGATTGCATAGCATCATAAATGTCCTTTTGCGTTTTCTTCCAGGCGTAATCTTCCCGTTTTTCAGGCAAAACCCATTCTTCCGCATCCTTAAGGTGTTTTTGATAATTCTTCTCTGCATAAGGCGCCAAGACTTCATCGATACGGTCAGCTGAACAGCCCCCGTACTGGCTAGAAGCAACGTTGGCGATGATTTGGGAAATCTGAGCTGTCGCAGTCTGGATAGACTTGGGACTTTCTACCTCTGCATTTCCAATCTTAAAACCATTTTCCAACATCCCCTTGAAATCAATCAAACAGCAGTTGGTCATAGGTGTATAAGGACTGTAGTCCAAATCGTGATAGTGGATATCCCCTTTTTGGTGGGCATTGGCTACGTGCTTAGGAAGCATTTGCAGTCCGATTGACTTTCCAACAATTCCTGCTGTCAAATCACGCTGGGTGTTAAAGACATCGCTGTCTTTATTAGCATTCTCATTGACAACTGCCTGGTCTTTGTTGAGAAGTTTATGGATACTAAAGTTAATATCTGTCGCTTTTGAGCGCTCGAAATCCCTCTGTGTTCGATAAGTGATATACTCTTCAGCCAGCGCATACTCTTTAGCTTCAAGGAGTTCATGTTCTACGATATTTTGGATTTCGTAAATCTTAACTCCCTCTGGAAAGCGACTATGAATTTCTGTGACAATTCGCTCGGTCAAAGCATTGAGGCGTTTTTCGACCAAGGGTGTCACATCCATAACCTTGTCAGCCGCCTTGTGGAGAGCCTTGTCAATCTTGTCCACATCAAATACAACACGTCTCCCATCTCGTTTCTCAACGAAGAGGGTTGGTAGGGTTGTAATTTTTTCTTCTAGTGCAATCATATACATGCTCGTTTCTAAAATGTTCTTTCTAAAAAGTATTATACCACTCTAAAAAGAAAAATCAATATCTTGTGCTAAAAATCCTAAATTTTTTAAAAACACACAAGATATTGATTTTTTATTTAATTTTATAGACTTTAAACTCTGAGTAATCAGTCTTTACTTGTTGGTAATTTTCTTTTAAGAGTGTCTCCGCCTCAGACCAGAGAGCCACCTTGTCATTCACCACAATCACCTTAGGTTGGTTTTCTTTCAAGTCATGAATCAAGGTAGTTTTGTTTTCTTCTGTATTCGTATAAAGAAGAGGTGATGGGAACATGGATCCAGCCAAACGCTGGCTTTCTTTATACATTTGAACATGTGAATCCCAAATATAGATTTGGTCACCATCACTCGTCTCTTGTTTGACTCTATCTACCACTTGATGTTGTTCTCTATAAGAAGCTGGATGCAAGACAAAACGAGCTACAAAAGGAATTGCAATCAGATAAACCACCACTAGGATCGGTAAGTAGAGATTCCCTTTCATGAATTTTTTCCATAAAGTAGGAACATCTTCTCTTCTCCGACGACGAGCTCCTCTAGCTGAATGTTTCCCACGAATACTGGTCATCAAAAGAAGGAGTAAAAATGGAAGGATTAGAATCAAACGCGAACCGTGAAGAGGTTCTTGAGAAAAAAGCAACAAGGCTAATACAAATAAGAAAGCAAAACTAGCTGGTACTGAAATAACATATAATCTTGATGCCTTTGATTGGAACAATCCTAGAAAAACAAGGAAGAGAGCTCCTAAACCAAAGGTCAACAAACCATAGAATACAACATTATCCATTAGTTGGGGATTGGTAAAGATCTGAAGGGAATCAATCGGATACAAAAGACTCCCTATAGCTTCTCCAAAACTACCTGAAGTAAGCACATAGTAGCCTACTGGATAAAAGATGAGAGAAAAGCCGAGTGCTGCTGCAAAAAACTGATAAACTCCATGAGCAAGGCGACCATGCCCAACATTAAAGACAAATAAACCAATCATTACTACTGCAATAAAGAGAAGACTTGTAAGAGGCTCTATGAAAAATGATAGAGCCAAGAAAATCCCCAGACGTAGAAACCCCTTGTCATGGTTAGGATTTGATAGATAAGCTGCTATGAATGAAAATCCTGCAAACAGGAATGGCAGAGCTAAAATCGTAGCATATCCTCCTCCAAAACCGAGACCGGATACCAAAAGATAAAATATGGTTAGGAGTTGCTTGGCTTGTTCCCTTTGTCCCGTCAGATAGTCAGTTGAAGAAAAGAGGAAGTAACCTCCTCCTAAGAGGGCTAGCCATTCTACCAAGGCAAAAAGGATGCCTCCTTGGGTAATATAAAGTAGCAAGTAATAAATAAGACCGTGACTAGCATAATAGCTACTGTAGAGCTGTCCTCCCTGATGTAAAGCCCACCCTATATACAAATCCTGAGCCTGAGAGGGACTTACCATATCTAAAAGTAAAGGTATCACCACAGAAAAAACCGTTGCAATCGTACTTCCAATGATGAGTCTGAAAAACGGGAAAGCTACCTGTTCTTCTTTTTCTACATGAGATTCAAGGTTCCTATCCAGTCTATTTTCAATTTCATTACTCTGTATCGTTTCGGATACTTCTTCGATTCTGCCATATACAGCCATGTCGTTTCTCCTATTCAATTTATCTGTCTTAGTATATCAAAAAGACCTAAAATTGTCAGCTTGCGATGGCTGTTTGAGTGATTTTTTGCATAGTTTCACAAAGGTTTCAATTTCCCGAAATCGGTGTAAATGCGTCTGTTCAAATGTCGTGATATAGTTCAATTCCTTCTGAGTCAGCATCGTTCCTCCTACATCTTTTTATTCGTAAAAGGTAAGAAAAATAGGACTGGTTTGTGTCCTAAGTCCTATTTTTCTTATAAGATTGGGGCGAATAACTGGGCAATTTCCTTAATCAATTTCTGATACCAGCTATTTTTTATCGTATGAGGGAAAATTTCTTGAGATACTGAAAAAATCTCCTGAAAATCTTTTTGAACCTCTGTGATTGATGCCGTTTTATATAGCAAAACTGCATTTTCATAGTGGTGAAGCAAACTTCTATAATCTAAATTAATGGTTCCAACTGCAGCAAAGTCCTTATCCACTAGGATTTGTTTACTGTGGATGAAGCCTGGACTATACTCAAAAATCCTGACTCCTGCTGACAACAAATCCGGATAGGCCCCTCTTGTGATGAGCTGGATTAATTTTTTATCTGGAATGAAAGGAGTCACGATGCGGACATCGACACCCCTCATGGCCGCGTTTTTAATACTCTCTGTTAAGTCATAGTCAATAATCAAATAGGGCGTTGTAATATAGACTGAATCAGTGGCCTGATTAATCAAACTTTGATAGACTTTTTTCCCTACCTGGGTACGGAAGATGGGCTTGGGTCCACTACCGTAAGGAATGCAGAGCCCTTGGCCAGAACAAGGCTGATTTTCCAAGTGATACTGGTCAAAATCGCTGATTTCCCCACGATTGATATACCAAGTCATCAAAAAGAGACGGGTGAGAGCCTTGACACCAGGGCCATCTAAGCGAATCCCACTGTCCTTCCAATAGCCAAAGCGTTCTACATGATTGATGTACTCATCGGCTAAGTTAATGCCTCCTGTATAGGCTACCTGACCATCTATGACAAGGATTTTACGATGGTCCCGATTGTTGTAAGCCACCGTCAAGCGAGGAATCACCTTGTTAAACTTATGTGCTTCAATTCCTCGACTACGAAGCTGAATAGTATAGTCTCCAGGCAAAGTCGCCATACAGCCGATATCATCATAGAGCATCTTGACCTCTACACCTTGAGCTGCCTTTTGCTCTAGTATGTCTAGTATGCTATTCCACATCAGACCTTCTTCGACAATATAGTACTCTAGAAAGATAAACTTTTCAGCTTTCTTGAGATCTTCCAACATATATTGCCACATCCTTTCACCCGAAGAAAAGAATTGTGAGTCTGTTCGATTATAGACATCGGCATTGCTATCCATACTCAACAAAGATTTGATAACTCCGTAAGCTGCCTTATCATCTTCCTTCAATTTCTGGCGGAGAGCTTTACTGTTATCTTCCCGAAAATGCATAGAACCAAGTTTTTCCAACTGCTTGATTTCTTTTTTGGACAATCGCCTTTCACCAAACATTAGATAGAGCAAGGGGCCAATGACAGGAACAAAAGTTACCACTAACCACATTACTTTACTATCAGGTGTCATTGAACGATTGACAATTGCGACAATAGTTGCCATACTCATAAAGATCAAGACAATGACCCATAGAATAGGGGCCATACGCCCTAAATAGAGAAAGAGACCAAAAACAAGAGAAAGTTCAAGTAGCATAATCGAAATACTAAAGCCATACTTGGACATCAATAATTGAAATTTTCTATATTTCATATCCCCTCCTTGATATTTTGATACTCAATGAAAAGCAACGAGCAAACTAGGAAGCTAGTCGCAGGTTGCTCAAAACACTGTTTTGAGGTTGCAGATGGAAGCTGACGTGGTTTGAAGAGATTTTCGAAGAGTATGAATGCTAAAAACAGGTAATTAATACTAGTATAACGCAGGTATTCGGTAGAAGGCAAGTATTTATAATCATTTTTCTGAGTAAAAGCAAAAGAGACTGACAAAACCAGTCTCCTTCTAGTCTATTTTGATAAAACAATGCGATCAGACGCTTCTCTATCCATATCGTCAACAATCATCTGATTGCCATTAATTGCATAAATCTTGACATCATCCCCAATAATCATACGTTGATTAGCGGCATCGAAGCTAACCTGCTTGATTTCTTGATCTCCGTCAGTTTCTACCTGTGTCCATGTACCAGTTGTACCAGTCACTACCAAAGTGATACGATCTCCTTCGTCCTGACCAGTATAAGTTCCATCAATATTGGTTGGTTGAGCCTCAGGCGTATTTTGTGAAGAACTTGTCGCTGCCTGGTTACTATTTTCTGTAGAAGATGAAGCAGCAGGTTGTGATTGCTGAGTTTGTTGTGTTTGCGATTGAGTTGCTGGTTGTTGAACTTGTTGAGCTCTTTGTGAACAAGCTACTAAGAGACTAAGACTTGCTAGAGAAGCAAGAGAAAGTGTGAATCTTTTTAATTTCATGATGAATTTCCTTTCTGATACCAATTTACAGAAGTTTTTCCTTCTAACTAGTAGTTTTCCTAGTATAACAAGTTCAAAAAAGGAGGTCAATTTATCTGCTCATGCCCCAGTAGATAGCCCCGTACTTCTGAGATAAAATAGAGAGAGCCTGTAACGAACAACAAATCCTGGGTATCGGCTCTTTCTTCAAAACTGCTGATAAATGCGCGATAAGACGGAATCACATGGTAACCTGTTACATCTGTCTCGTCCAAAGAACCTTGATAGTCAAAGCCGGTCACCTTGAGTTCCACTTGAGGTAAATTCTCAGTCAGGTACCCCAACATCCCTTGATAATCCTTGCGTTTCAAGGCTCCAAATAGGATTTGAGGACGATAACCTTCCCGCTCTTTTTCTTTGATAAACTCAACCAAGCGAGTCAAGGCAGGGAGGTTATGAGCACCGTCCAAATAAATCTGAGGACGAATACGCTCTAAGCGACCAGCCCAATGGGTCTGCTTCAAAGCCTGTCTTACAGCCTGTTCATCAACAACTTCCTTTCCTTCTCGCATAAAAAGAAGAAATGCTTGCAACGCCAAGGCCACATTTTCCTGCTGATAGGCTCCTTCCAAGCCTATTTCCAACTGTGGAAAATTCCCCAAAGAACTTGAAAAATCGCCATTCTGTATTGAAAAATCTTGGCTCGCCTGATAAAGCTCAACAGCTAAAGATTCGGCTTTTTCCTGACAGACAAGCCTAGCTTCTGGAGGCAATTTCGCAATCACTGCCTTTTTACCAGCCTTGAAAATACCAGCTTTCTGCTCTGCGATTGCTTCTAGACTATCACCCAAGGTCTCCTGATGGTCAAGCCCGATAGAGGTGATGACAGCAAGCTCTCCAGTTACCACATTGGTCGTGTCAAGTAAACCACCAATTCCCACTTCTAGTAAAACCAAATCCACCTCTTGCTCTCTAAAATAAAGAAAAGCAATCAAGGTCAGCAATTCAAAAAAGGACAACTGATCATGGGTTTGCAGAAGCGTTTTCTCCATCTCCTTGACCTGATTAGCCAAACGGATGAAGTCTGCATCAGCTATTGGTTGCCCGTTAATGCAGATTCTGTCATTGATGGAGACGATATGAGGGGAGGTAAAGGTCGCAACTTTTTTGCCATGCTCCATAAATAACTCCCTCATAAAAGCAATGGTAGAGCCTTTTCCATTAGTCCCGGTTACATGGATAATAGGATAAGACTTCTCGGGATTCCCCAACAAATCCACCGCTTGTTGCATTCGGCCCAAACCTGATCGAAAATTCAAACCAATCCGACTATGAAGCCATTCTTCTACTTCAAACATATACATCTCCTTAATTACAGGTTCAATCAACTGCCTCAATAAAGTCTCGTAACTAACAAAAACGAGGTCAGGATTTTCGTCCCGACCTCTTACCTGGTTAGCTAATAACTAGCAACTATGGATATTAACGTGGGGTAAAATTCTCCCCAAATATTTCAACTCTTCTAATTTCTAGGAGTTGGGCTGATACAGTCTCCCAGACTTACTTACGGTCTTTATTTTTAGCGTCAGGGTAAAAATATTCACTGAACACACCAGTTCTCTCTTATTTTAAGGAACTGGGCTAAAAACATCCACTGGATGTGCCTGCGTTTCTAATTTCTAGCGCAGGGCTAAACACGTCCACTGGACGTGTTTACTCCTCCATAAAGCTGTTGAAGACTTCTTCAATCATGTTCCATTCGTCTTCTGAGTCTTCTGGGATTGGTTGCAATTCACCTTCTGTTCCATCTTCGTTTTCGATGAATGAGTAAGCTTGGATTTCAACTTGTCCGTCTTCGTCTTCTTCTGCGTTAACTGGTACTAGAAGAACATAGTTTTTACCAAATTCTTCTTTTCCGTCAATAGTCAAAAGGATTTCAAACAAGGTTTCATTTCCTTGTTCATCTACTAGTGTAATTAATTCACGTTCTTCGTGGTCGTGGTTATGATCGTGTGACATAGCCTCTCCTTTGTATTAAAATTTTCTATCTAAATAATTTTGTAAAATCAGCTGAGCTGCTAACTTATCAATGACTTTCTTGCGCTTGTTACGGCTAATATCTGCTTGCTCAATCAACATGCGCTCTGCGGCAACTGTTGTCAAGCGTTCATCTTGATAGTCTACTGGTAAACCAAAAATCTCTTCTAGCTTTGCTCCGTATGCTTGACTAGCTTCCACGCGCGGTCCGCTTGTATTGTTCATGTTTTTAGGCAAGCCCACTACAAATCGTTCCACCTTGTAAGCATCAACCAACTCCTTAACGCGGTCAAAACCAAATTGGCCTTGTTCCTCATTGATTTGGATAATTTCAAGCCCTTGAGCTGTAAAACCGAGCGGATCGCTAATCGCCACCCCTACCGTTTTGGAACCGACGTCCAATCCCATAATTCTCATAGGTTATAGATCGACTCCTTGTCCTTTAAGGTAGTAGCGAACCAATTCCTCAACGATTTCATCACGCTCATACTTACGGATTTGATTTCGTGCATTATTATAACGAGGAACGTAGGCAGGGTCTCCACTCAATACGTAACCTACGATTTGGTTAATTGGGTTGTAGCCCTTATCGTTCAACGAAGCATAGACATCAGTCAAAGTTTCGCTAATTTCTTTTTTATTGGAATCGTCCAATTTAAAACGTACTGTTTCTTCAGTAAATCCCATTCTAACACCCTCTTTCCTTAGAATAGTACCATTATAGCATAATTCCTTACCTTCTACAATTCAGGCAGTCTATTTATTTGGATTTTCTATTGTTCTGTCGCACCATTTGCCAATCTATCTGAAATATATTTGCTTGGTTCATTTTTCAAAAGATTTTCCAAGCCAATATTCTTCAAATATTCCAATTGAGAAGCCTTCTTGACATCCAAAACTTGAAAATCATAACTAGTCGTTGTTTGAAGTTCGGTTGCACTCAATAATTTGGTTTCAAGCTTAAAGCCTGCCAATTTACGAGCTTCAATGATAGACTCATCCTTCTCCTCCGCCTCAAGGAGAGCTTTTTGAGTTTCTTCCACACCATGTTGATCAATATAGGTCTTCAACTCATCTGAAACTGGACGCTTTTGTTGAATGGTTAGGTTCAAAAAAGTCTTGTCTTTATAAGTAATGGTTTGGGTCTGCTGGCTGCCATCATCTGACTTTGGCAAGACCAAAGTCTTGGTGACAACTGTATTCTTCTCAGCATTTTCAATAACTGGCAATGCCGACTGAAGCGTATCCTTTTCTGTTTTTGTAGCTGGTCCAGCTTCTTTTTTCTGTCCGCAACCAACCAGGACGAAAAGGAAAGCTAGACTAACAAGAACTATTTTTTTCATTTCTTTCTTCTTTCTTTTTGAGATTAAAATAGAATAAGACTGGGAATTGCTCCCAGCCTTGATGTTTATAGAGCTGCACGCAAACGTGCTTCTGCATTTTCTACATTACGGACAGAGCGTGGTAGGAAGGCACGAATATCGTCTTCCTTGTAGCCAACCTGCAGGCGTTTTTCATCCACAAGAATTGGGCTCTTTAAAATTCTCGGTGTTTCCATAATCAGATTGAGGACTTCGTTGACGCTCAAATCTTCAATATCCACTCCAAGGGCTTTGGCATAGCGATTTTTAGATGAAACGATGCTGGCTATTCCGTTATCTGTTTTGGTTAAAATATCCAGTAATTCTTCTCTCGTAATTCCTTCTTTACCAAGGTTTTGTTCTTTATAACTTAACTGGTGGGCATTGAGCCAGGTTTTTGCTTTTTTACAGCTAGTACAACTTGAGACTGTATAAATTTTAATCATGTACCTACCCCTTTCGCTACATGTTACTATCAGTTTAGTCTATTATACCATAAAAAACATCCGACTTGCGACCTATTTTTAAATTTTTTTGACTTTTTCGTCATTTTCGTACTTTTTTCTTGACAAAATGAAATTTACAGCCATTCTTGATATTTCTTGATATAGATTTTTTTCACAATTGTCACGCTAATCATATACAAAATAATGATGAAAAGCAAAAAGATGAAATAAATCGGTTTTAATGGAGTTAGATGAAGTAGGATTGCGAGTGGACTGTAGGGAAGGAAGGTCACAAAGGCTGCAGCCAATAAGGTTGTCACAAGAACTAGCCAAGCTGGACGACTTTGTAAAAAGGGAATTTTGGCTGAACGCAGCATATGGATAACCATGGTCTGTGACCACATGGATTCGATAAACCAACCTGTCTGAAACAAGACAATAAATCCTACGGCAGACTCTGCCCCATGAACATAAGCTTGACCTGTTGTCATGGGTACAATGATAAAATAGAGCAAAATAAAGGTCAAAATATCAAAGGCAGAAGAGATAGGCCCCATCCAAACCATGAAACGTGTGATGGACTTGGCTTCCCATATATGCGGATTTCTCAAAAAATCTTTATCCACCTTGTCAAAAGGCAAGGCAATACAAGACAAATCATAGACTAGATTTAAGATAATCAAATGGACTGGCGCCATCGGTAAAAATGGTAAAAAGATCCCAGAGACCAATAGGGATAAGATATTTCCAAAATTAGAACTCACTGTCATTTTGATATATTTGGTCATATTGGCATAGACCTTACGACCTTCAACCAGTCCTTTTTCAAGCACCATGAGATCCTTATCAAGTAGGATAACATCAGCTGTTTCTTTGGCAATATCTACCGCTGTGTCAACAGAAATCCCCACATCTGCAACTTTCATAGAAGGAGCATCATTGATTCCATCTCCCATATAGCCAACAGCATGACCATTAGCCTTAAATTGCAAAATAATCCTCGCTTTTTGGTCAGGAGAAAGTTTGGCAAAGACTGTTACCTCCTCCACGGCTTGAGCCAATTCTTGATCACTCATCTGATCAATTTCGGCCCCCAACAGCATCTGATTGATATCCAAACCAACCTTTTCACAAACTGCTTGGGTAACTTTTTCGTTGTCTCCCGTCAAAATCTTTGTTTGAACCCCATGTTCTAACAGAGCCTTAATTGCTGGTGCTGCAGATGGTTTAGGAGGATCTAGGAAGGCTAAATAACCAGTTAGAATCATATCCCCTTCATCATCAACTGTATAGGCATGACCTTCCCTCAAACCTGACTTATAGGCCACTCCCAAGACACGCAAACCTTGTTGATTTAGTTGTCTGACTTCTGCTAAAATTTCTTCTCTAATAACATCTGTCAAGGGAGTAATCACTCCTTGATATTCCGCATAACTGGAAATCGTCAACATTTCCTCTAGGGCACCCTTGGTTACCAAACTAACAACTTCGTGTTCATCCTTAACGATAACACTCATCCGTCTACGTTCAAAATCAAAGGGAAGCTCATCTATTTTTTGAAAAGTTTGAGCCAGATTTTGGAGGATATCGTGTTCTTTTGCTTCCTTTTCAGTCCGTTTGATGATGGCTCTGTCCATCAAATTTTTCAAGCCCGTTTGAAAATAAGAATTGAGATAAGCTCGTCTCAAGACGGTCAAATCCAAATCTCCATGTATATCCAAAGGATATTCAAGGACAATTTCGTCTTGAGTGAGGGTTCCGGTTTTATCCGTACACAAGATATCAATCGCCCCTAAGTCCTGTATGGCATTGAGTTTCTTGATAACCACTTTTTCCTTGGCCATGATAATGGAGCCTTTTGCTAGACTGGCCGTGATAATCATAGGAAGCATCTCAGGTGTCAATCCAACACCAACACTCAAAGCAAATACGCCAGCTTCTAACCAATCTCCATCTGTTAAACCATTGGACAAGAAAACGATGGGCACCATGACCAGCATCAAACGAATCAAGAGCCATGAAATACTATTCATTTCCCGTTCAAACGAAGTAGGCTCATCATAGGTGTTCAAAGTCTGTTCAATGGCCCCCATCATGGTATCATCACCAACTGCTAAAACCACGGCCTTGGCACTACCAGATAAGACATTGGTTCCCATAAAGGCAAGCGCTTCTGCTTCTAGCAGACTATCAGATTGTTGAACTGTTGCCTTGGTCAAGGCCAATTTTTCAACCGATTCACTTTCACCTGTCAAGCCCGACTGTTGTACAAAGAAATCACGCGACTCAAATAAAAGAAGATCTGCTGGAATCATATCTCCAGCGCTTAATTTAACCACGTCACCCACTACCAAATCATCGATAGGTACTTCTTGAATTTCTCCTTGACGAATGACAGTCGCTGTGTTAACAATCATTTTTGATAGATTGGTCGCAGCCTTATCACTGCGGAGTTCTTGGACAAAGCGTATAACACCAGAAATGAGGACTAGGACAACGATAATAATGGAAGTTGTCGGATCTTCTTGACCTGGTTTTGCCAACCAGACATTGGTCACCAAGGAAATCACGGCGATGACCAGCAAGATGATTGTAAAAGGATTGATAATGGATTCGTAAATCTTTTTGAAGATACTGTCTTCTTGACCCTTTGTGATGGTATTTTCGCCATATAGGTCACGATTTTTCTCCACCTGCTCCCCAGTCAAGCCTGTTAGACTTGTCTTATAAAAAGATAGAGTTTCGTTTAAAGATATATGAATAGCTGTTGCTAATCTTTCTTTTGTAGTTTTCATTGGTTTCTCCTATCTGTATGAATGATGTGTTTCATACACAGAGACCAATCACTTTATAAGGGCAGAACGACACAAATCAGCGATTGGCTGTGTATGTGCGGTTCCGGATGATCGTCAATTTGCATCGTCTATCTCCTTTCTTTGATTTAAACAGTAGAAAATCCCACCATAAAATGGCAGGATTAAAAAACTAATTATCTGTTTTTCGTTCAAGCTTTAACTCCATAGGGCAATGAAATGAGCTTAGTCTTGGCCTTCGCGACCAGGACTGTTGACCAACGAGTAGTGTCTCCACTGCTTTGCGGTAGTCATCCGTATCCCTATGGTAGCCTCACCTACCGTTTTCGTCTTTCAGTATAAACCTTTAAAATTTAAAAGTCAATCATTTGAGTTGTTTAACTCTTAAATAACTATCAACTCTTTTGGAGCTAGGGTCAACAATTCACAACCTGTCTCTGTAATCAGGATATCATCCTCGATACGAACACCGTATTTACCTTCGATATAAATACCTGGTTCATCGGTCAAGGCCATACCTGCCTTAATAGTTTCTGTAGAAGTCTGGCTAAAGTAAGGCTCTTCATGAATATCCAGTCCAATACCGTGTCCGATACCGTGGGTAAAGTAGTCGCCATAGCCTGCCTCGATGATAATATCACGAGGAATTTTGTCAAAGTCACGGAAACCTAATCCTGCCTTAGCCTGGTCAATCAAGGCTTGATTGGCTTTGAGAACCGTATTGTAAATCTCTGCCTGCTCATCACTGACATGTCCCAAGTAGATAGTCCGGGTCATATCACTGACATAGTGGTCATAAAGGCAACCGAAGTCCATGGTAATAGCTTCTCCCAGCTCCACTGGTTTGTGCATAGGATGAGCATGGGGTTTAGAAGAGTTGATACCGCTAGCTAGAATTGTGTCAAAAGACAAGCCAGATGCTCCCAACTCACGCATGCGGAAGTCAAGGAAGTTGGCAATCTCAATTTCAGTCTTTCCTGGCTTGATAAAGTCAAGCGCATCGCGGAAAGCTTGGTCTGAGATAGAACAAGCCTTGCGAATAGCTGCAATCTCCGCCTCATCCTTAATCATTCGAAGACCTTCAACAAACTGAGTTTGTGGAAGCAAGTCAATTCCTTCAAAGGCTGCCTGCATACGGTGATAATAAGAGACCGAAATCTCGTCCTCAAAACCGATTCGAGACAAGCCCATGTCCTTAACAATGCCCGCAATGACAACCAATTCATCGCGGTCAGCCACAATCTCAAAACCACTGGTTTCTTGCTTAGCTGCAATGATATAGCGAGAGTCTGTCACCAAGACCTGACGGTCACGGCTGATAAAAACTGTTCCGTTCGAACCCCAAAAACCAGTCAGGTAATAGACGTTTTTAAGGTTGTTGATAATGATGCCATCTAGTTCTTTTTCTTGCATTTTAGCGAGAAATGCTTGTACACGTTTATTCATGATCTAACTTTCCTTTCAAATAATGTCCTGTGTAGCTGGCTTCATTGGCCGCTACTTCTTCTGGAGTTCCTGTTGCGATGATGGTTCCACCACCGACACCGCCCTCAGGACCCAGGTCGATAATATGGTCTGCTGTCTTAATGACATCCAGATTGTGCTCAATGACAAGAACTGTATTGCCATCGTCAACAAAGCGAGCCAAGACTTTAAGCAAGCGAGCGATATCCTCGGTATGAAGCCCTGTCGTCGGTTCATCCAGAATGTAGAATGACTTGCCGGTCGAGCGTTTGTGGAGTTCACTAGCCAGCTTCATACGCTGGGCTTCTCCCCCAGAAAGGGTGGTAGCTGGTTGCCCTAGCGTCACATAGCCTAGACCTACATCCTTGATGGTCTGAAGTTTGCGTTGAATCTTTGGAATGTGTTGGAAGAATTCCACCGCATCGTTAACGGTCATATCCAAGACCTGCGAGATATTTTTTTCCTTGTAATGAACTTCTAGGGTCTCACTGTTGTAGCGGGTTCCGTGGCAGACCTCACAAGCCACGTAAACATCTGGTAAGAAGTGCATCTCAATCTTGATAATCCCGTCACCTGAGCAGGCTTCACAACGACCACCCTTGACGTTGAAACTGAAACGCCCTTTCTTGTAGCCTCGAATCTTGGCTTCGTTTGTCTGGGCAAAAAGGTCACGTATATCGTCAAAAACTCCTGTATAAGTAGCTGGGTTAGACCTTGGCGTTCGTCCGATTGGACTCTGGTCAATATCAATCAAGCGGTCTACATGCTCAATCCCTGTGATGGTCTTGAATTTACCAGGCTTGTCTGAATTACGGTTAAGCTTCTGGGCAATGGCTTTTTTGAGGATGCTGTTGATTAAGGTCGATTTCCCTGAACCTGACACCCCTGTCACCGCGATGAATTTCCCTAGTGGAAAGCGAGCGGTAACATTTTGCAAGTTGTTCTCACATGCTCCTGTCACCTCGATAAAACGACCATTACCAACACGGCGCTCTTCGGGTACTGGAATGGCACGTTTTCCTGACAAGTACTGGCCTGTGATAGACTTGCTGTTGCGAGCCACCTGCTTGGGCGTACCTGCAGCAACAATCTCTCCACCAAAAACACCGGCACCAGGACCAACATCAATTAGATAATCAGCCTCACGCATGGTATCTTCGTCGTGTTCCACCACGATAAGAGTATTGCCCAAATCACGCATCTTTTTCAGACTGGCAATCAGGCGGTCATTGTCCCTTTGGTGAAGACCGATTGACGGCTCATCCAAGATATAGAGGACACCTGAGAGGTTGGAACCAATCTGGGTCGCCAAACGAATACGCTGGCTCTCACCACCTGAAAGGGTTCCTGCCGAACGCGACAGTGTCAGATAGTTGAGTCCCACGTTATTAAGGAAGGTCAAGCGATCTTTGATTTCCTTGAGAATAGGCCGAGCAATGATGGCTTCATTTTCAGACAAGGTCAGCTGGCTCACCAATTCCAAGTGGTCTGCGATAGACAGGTCTGAAATTTCTCCGATATGTGGCCCTTGCTCACCACCCACACGGACAGACAAGGCTTGGTCGTTGAGACGATAGCCGCGACATGTTCCGCAGGTCAGCTCATTCATGTAGAGACGCATCTGGGTGCGAGTGTAATCGCTGTTGGTCTCATGGTAGCGACGCTTGATATTATTGACAACTCCCTCAAACGGAATGTCGATATCGCGCACTCCACCAAATTCATTCTCATAGTGGAAATGGAATTCCTTGCCATCAGACCCATAGAGAATCAAGTTCTTGTCTTCTTCTGACAAGTCCTCAAAAGGCTTATCCATATCCACTCCAAAGGCTGTCATGGCCTGCTCTAGCATATTTGGATAATAGTTAGATGAGATAGGATTCCAAGGAGCCAAGGCTCCCTCACGTAGCGTTTTGCTGGCATCTGGCACTACCAAATCAGTATCTACTTCCAGCTTGATACCCAAACCATCACACTCACTACAAGAACCAAAAGGAGCATTGAAGGAGAAGAGTCGAGGCTCTAACTCTGGAACAGTAAATCCACAAACTGGGCAGGCATAATGCTCAGAGAAGAGCAACTCCGAATCGTCCATAGTATCGATAATGACATAACCTTCTGCAATACGAAGGGCAGCCTCAATGGAATCAAAGAGACGGCTTCGGATACCCTCCTTGATGACAATACGGTCAACCACGACATCGATATTGTGTTGCTTGCTCTTGGACAACTCTGGTACTTCGGTCACATCATAGACTTCCCCATCCACACGGACACGAACATACCCATCTTTCTGAATCTTTTCAATAACGCTCTTGTGCTGTCCTTTTTTCTTACGGATAACAGGAGCTAATATTTGCAGACGTTGGCGTTCTGGCAATTCCAAAACCTTATCCACAATTTGCTCCACAGAAGAAGCCTTGATAGCTCCATGCCCGTTGATACAGTAAGGCGTCCCCACACGCGCGTAGAGGAGACGCAGATAGTCATTGATTTCTGTCGTTGTTCCCACTGTCGAGCGAGGGTTTTTGCTAGTCGTTTTTTGGTCGATGGAAATAGCTGGGCTGAGGCCATCAATAGCATCTACATCTGGCTTCTCCATGTTGCCCAAGAACTGGCGAGCGTAGGCTGACAAACTCTCCACATAGCGACGTTGCCCCTCCGCATAGAGGGTATCAAAGGCCAGACTGGATTTCCCTGAACCTGACAAACCTGTCACGACAACCAATTTGTCTCGCGGAATCTCCACATCAATATTTTTTAAATTATGGGCACGCGCCCCATGAATGACAATTTTATCTTGCATCTTTGTTCTTTCTAGTCCATTATTGCTTACCATTATACCAAAAAAAGTGAGATTCTATTACCCAAAAGGCCAATTTTATAGTATAATAGTACGGTGTGAAAAAATCTGAAAAATGAGAAAGGATAAGGGATATGAAACAAGTTTTTCTCTCTACAACAACTGAATTTAAAGAGATCGATACGCTTGAACCGGGTACTTGGATCAATCTCGTTAATCCGACTCAAAATGAATCACTGGAAATCGCTAATGCCTTCGATATTGATATTGCCGACCTTAGAGCACCGCTCGATGCGGAAGAAATGTCTCGTATTACGATTGAAGACGAGTATACCCTGATTATCGTAGACGTTCCGGTCACAGAGGAAAGAAATAACCGCACCTACTACGTAACCATCCCGCTTGGTATTATCATCACCGAGGAAACCATTATCACTACGTGTTTGGAACCTCTACCAGTCCTCGATGTCTTTATCAACCGTCGCTTGCGTAATTTCTACACCTTCATGCGTTCACGTTTTATTTTCCAGATTCTCTATCGCAATGCAGAGCTTTACCTAACAGCCCTTCGTTCGATTGACCGTAAGAGTGAACAAATCGAAAGTCAACTACATCAATCAACTCGTAATGAAGAATTGATTGAGCTCATGGAATTGGAAAAAACCATCGTCTATTTCAAGGCCTCACTCAAAACAAATGAGCGTGTGATTAAGAAATTGACCAGCTCAACCAGCAATATCAAGAAATACCTTGAGGACGAAGACCTGCTTGAAGATACCTTGATTGAAACCCAACAGGCCATCGAGATGGCAGACATTTACGGAAATGTCCTTCATTCCATGACAGAAACCTTTGCCTCTATCATTTCCAACAACCAGAACAACATCATGAAAACCTTGGCCCTTGTGACCATTGTCATGTCCATCCCAACCATGGTCTTCTCTGCCTACGGGATGAACTTTAAGGATAATGAAATCCCCCTAAATGGCGAGCCAAATGCCTTCTGGTTAATCGTCTTTATCGCCTTTGCTATGAGTGTCTCGCTCACTCTCTATCTCATCCATAAAAAATGGTTCTAAGAGGAGTTCCTATGTCTCAGATTGATCTACAAAAATTAACCAAGAAAAACCAAGAGTTTGTCCACATCGCTACCCAACAATTCATTAAAGATGGGAAAACAGATGCTGAAATTAAGGCTATTTTTGAGGAAGTTATTCCCCAAATCCTTGAGGAGCAAGCCAAGGGTACGACTGCTCGTTCCCTCTACGGCGCACCTACCCACTGGGCGCATAGCTTCACTGTCAATGAGCAATATGAAAAAGAGCATCCAAAGGAAAATGATGATCCAAAACTCATGATTATGGACTCAGCCCTTTTCATCACTAGCCTCTTTGCCCTCGTCAGCGCCCTTACAACCTTCTTCTCAGCAGATCAGGCTATCGGTTACGGTTTGATTACTCTTCTGCTAGTTGGACTGGTTGGTGGATTTGCCTTCTACTTGATGTACTACTTTGTTTACCAATACTATGGTCCAGATATGGACCGCAGTCAACGTCCACCTTTCTGGAAATCTGTACTGGTTATCCTAGCTTCTATGTTCCTTTGGTTGCTTGTCTTCTTTGCAACAAGCTTCCTACCAGCTAGCCTTAACCCAGTACTTGCTCCATTGCCACTAGCTATTATCGGAGCAGTTCTCCTAGCCCTTCGCTTCTATCTCAAGAAACGCTTGAACATCCGCAGCGCAAGTGCAGGACCAACACGTTACTAAGAAAAGGAAAGAGCTATGGCATATAGTCAATCTTTAGCTCAGCAGATTCGAAAAATTCTAGCGCTCAAACTTCCTCCCCAAATTTTCGAAGAAGAGCTAGAAGAAAAGAAGCTGTTTGGTGGCCTGGCCTTTATGATTCGTGGTAAAATGGTCCTTACTGTCAGTTCCAGAAAGGATGAACTGGTTATGGTCAGAATTGGCAAGGAAATGGAGAAGCAAGTTCTACCCCGAACAGGAGCTCATACTACATTGATGAGGGGGCGCCTTTATCATGGGTATATAGACTTAGATATAGAAGGCCAAAAAGAATTGCCTTACTGGATTGATTTGGCTCTCTCCTATAATCAAGAGTTGACCAAGTAACTCATATCTAGCGAGATTACTGATTAGAAAACGAAAAGCAACTGCACCAGCGGTTGCTTTTTCACTTGCTTGCCTACAAGCTTCCCTCTACCCTTTTCCCTATAGTTTTCTCCCATCTTTTATGATAAAATAGGCTCAATCAATTTCTAGGAGGAAGAAATATGGTTTCTACTATTGGTGTTGTTAGTTTATCTAGTGGCATTATCGGAGAGGACTTTGTCAAACACGAAGTGGACTTGGGTGTCCAACGTCTCAAGAACCTGGGACTCAATCCTACCTTTTTGCCTCATTCGCTAAAAGGATTAGACTTTATCAAGGACAATCCTGAAGCTCGTGCAGAGGATTTGATTCATGCCTTTTCTGATGATAGTATCGACATGATCCTATGCGCCATCGGTGGAGACGATACCTATCGCTTACTACCTTATCTTTTTGAAAATGAGCAACTACAAAAGGTTATCAAACAAAAGATTTTTCTTGGCTTCTCGGATACAACTATGAACCATCTCATGTTGCATAAACTAGGAATCAAGACTTTTTATGGTCAATCCTTCTTAGCAGACATTTGTGAATTAGACAAGGAGATGTTGCCCTATAGCCTTCACTACTTTAAAGAATTGATTGAGACGGGAAGAATCTCAGAAATCCGCCCTAGTGACGTTTGGTATGAGGAACGAACTGATTTTAGTCCCAAGGCTCTAGGAACACCTCGTATCAGTCATACAAATACTGGTTTTGACTTGTTACAAGGAAATGCCCAGTTCGAGGGGGAAATCCTCGGCGGTTGCCTCGAATCCCTCTACGATATCTTTGACAACTCTCGATACGCAGATAGCACTGAGCTCTGCCAAAAATACAAACTTTTCCCTGACTTGTCAGACTGGGAAGGAAAGATCCTCTTGCTAGAAACAAGCGAAGAAAAGCCTGAGCCAGAAGACTTCAAAAAGATGTTGCGGGCTTTAAAGGACACTGGCATATTCGCGGTCATCAGTGGACTCTTAGTCGGAAAACCTATGGATGAAACTTTCTATGACGACTATAAAGAGGCGCTATTGGATATCATTGACAGCAATATCCCGATTGTCTATAATCTGAATGTCGGCCACGCAACTCCGAGAGCAATTGTCCCCTTCGGAGTCCATGCCTATGTAGATGCACAGGAGCAAGTCATTCGCTTTGACTATAACAAAAAATAAATAGTGTCTCTATTTTTGTGCTTTTGTATTCGTTTTCGTTACAATTTGTATCTGAATTTATTGCATTTCGCTAATTTCTATGATATCCTTTTGAAGGAGGTGTATATGACAAAACAAAAAATTAATCGAATCGTAGGTTCTATTGGTGCCTTTATTGGAATCATAGTATTTATTGCCTACATACCTCAAATTATCGCTAATTTACAGGGAAATAAAGCTCAACCATTTCAACCTTTATCAGCTGCTATATCTTGCTTAATCTGGGTTATTTATGGATGGACAAAGGAACCTAAGAAGGATTGGATACTAATCATTCCAAATTCAGCTGGTGTTATTTTAGGTGGAATCACTTTTTTGACTTCACTCTAACAAATCTAATAGTATATATAAAAAGCTGGGAAAAATTTCTCAGCTTTTTTCTATATTCTCAGATATGCTAGTTACCTGTACATACTAACGACCGCTTTTCCACTCACAATCATTCTCATGGTCATCAACTAGCCCTGCAGCCTGTAGAAAAGACAAGACGGCGACTGGGCCTGTGAACTTGAAGCCTCGTTTTTTGAGATCTTTGGCTAACTTCTCAGACAGAGGTGTTTTAGCTGGGGCTTGGCGGTAATCAGGAATATCATTGACGATCGTTTTCCCCTCAACAAAAGACCAAAGATAGGCATCAAAAGAGCCGTACTCTGCCTGTAGTCGTAGAAAGGCTTGGGCGTTAGCGCGTGTAGCAAAAATCTTGGCTCTATTTCGGATGATGGCTGGATTATCCAGCAAGGCTTCCAGTTCGGTGTCGGTCATATCTGCGACTGCTTGAATTTGATAGCCATGAAATGCTTCTCGGAAAGCTTGGCGTTTGTTTAGTACCGTTTCCCAAGACAGGCCTGCCTGATAGGTTTCCATACACAACAACTCAAACAATGCTTGGTCATCATGGAGGGGCTGGCCCCACTCCTCATCATGATAGGCGATATAGAGAGGATTGGTCATCTTGACCCACGAACAACGTTTTGTCATGCTCTGCTCCTATTTGACCAACATTTTAAGGGCCGACTTGATATAGTTCTCAGCTGTATCTGTCGTTCCTTCAAAGAATTTCTTGATTTTCTTGAGCTCGGTCGCCTTGTAGCCCAGTGCCAACATGGCTTCCATGGCTTCTTCCAGTTCTTGGTTTTCAGCGCTAGCTTGCACTGCGACCTTAGCAGGAAGGTCATCTCCAGCAACTACTACCTTGCCTTCCAAGTCCAGCACCATCTGCTGGGCTGTTTTCTTGCCAATTTTAGGGAACTTAGTTAAGTAGGTGATGTTCTTGGTTTCAATGGCTTGAACCAAGCCAGCATTGTCATCAGCAGCGATAATAGCAAGAGCTGACACAGGACCAATCCCAGAAACCGAAATCAGACTGAGAAAGAGCTTTTTCTCGTCTTCTGAGCGAAATCCATAAAGCAGATGAGCGTCCTCACGTACAACTTGATGCACATAAATTTGAGCTTCTTGGTTAACCTGTCCTGAGTAGGCATAAGGATTGGCCACATGCAAGATATAGCCGATACAGTTGACTTCAAGAACAATGTATTTAGCAGTGATTTTGGTAATGATTCCTTTTAAATATTCGTACATAGTTTTCCTTTTAGTTTAATATTTCCCCAACTCACGGAGACTGGTGTGATTTTCCTGAATGCGTCGGAACATCTTTTCCATATCCGACTTGGTAAAATGCACCAAAACAGGACGTCCGTGAGGACAGTTATAGGGATTGTCACATTGAGAAAGTTGATAAAGGAGCTGTCTAGCCGAATAATCGTCAATACGATGGTTGGCCTTGATAGACCGTTTGCAGGACATCATAATAGCCAACTCTGCTCGGTATTTCTTGATAGAAACTTCCTTGGTCAAGAGTAGCATATCGCACATTTCATAGATGCCTGACTCAATCTCCTCCTCTGCCATCCAAATAGGATGTTCACGTAGAATAAATTGATTTTCTCCGTACTCTGCTAGAAAGACGCCCACTTCCTCCAAAAGTGCCATTCTTTCCTTGAGACGCAGAGCATCATCCGCTGGAAATTCAAAGATGTAGGGCACTAAGAGTTGCTGTTGACTTTGGTCAACATCGCCAATGCTCTCACGATACTCCTCGTACTTGACCCGTTCCTGAGCCGCATGCTGGTCTATGATATAAAGCCCATCTCGCCCTTGGGCAAAGAGATAGGTTCCATGCATTTGCCCAAAAAATTCTAACTCTGGAAAGATTGAAGATTCTTCTCGCTCCAGCTTATCATAGACTTTATCCAGACTGGTTAAATCTAGCTCTGGATGGTCTAATTGATCATAGTTAGCAGGCTTTCTCTCTGCAAAATGCAGTTTTGCTGGCTTAGTCAATTGGTCCAAGGTTTCCTTGGCAAAGAGGGTTAGATCCTGTCCTTCATCAGTCAATTCTACCTGATAATCAGCTACTTCAGCTTGACTAGGTCTTGTCGACTCAGTTTTCTCATAGTAGAGCGTATTTTCTTTGAGTTGGAGAATGGTCTGCTCCACCTTCTCACGATTGCGCACGGTCGATTTGGCAAGATTTTCCAAGGCATCTGGAATCAAGGCTTGTTCCTTGAGACTGTTGGCAATAGCTTCTGAAACCAGGGTCATCAGTTCTTTTTCCTTGGAAATCCGCACCTCTTGCTTGGTTGGATGCACATTGACATCCGCTAGATAAGGGTCAATATGGATATGAATGACAGCCAGTGGAAAACGCCCCACCATGAGCTTACTGCCATAACCGTCAAGAATAGCACGATTGAGCAGGAAGTTCTTGATATAACGGCCATTGATGAAGAGACTGATATAGTTGCGATTGGCCCGAGTTAACTCAGGCAGAGACACAAAGCCAGAAATTTCGAAATCTAAGTCAGAATTCTCAATTTCAATCATCTTCTTGGCGCTAGCTAAACCGTAAATCCCTGCGATTGCTTGGCGCAGTTGACCAGTCCCTGCTGTCCGTGTCATTTCCTTGCCATCACTAATCAAGCTAAAAGAAATCTCAGGATGGGCTAAGCCCAGACGGTTGACAATATCAATGATATGAGATAGCTCCGCTTGCTGACTCTTCATATACTTGAGACGGGCAGGCGTGTTGAAGAAGAGATCCTCTACACAAACCTTGGTTCCCACAGGACTAGTCGCTGGAATAGTTTCTTCTACTTCTCCCCCACGCGCGACGAGCTTGGTTCCATGACTTGCACCTTCAACTGCTGTCAAAAGAGTTAAAACGCTGACGGATGCGATAGAGGGTAGGGCTTCACCACGAAAACCAAGCGTCCGAATCCGAAAGAGGTCTGCTTGATTTTTTATCTTACTAGTCGCATGGCGGCGCAGGGCCAATTCCACCTCATCGTGGGCAATTCCATGACCATTATCTGTAATTTGAATTTTCTTGAGACCAGCTTCCTCAATCTCAATGATAATCTGGCTAGAGCCCGCGTCAATAGCGTTTTCTACCAGCTCCTTAACAACACTAGCTGGACGCTCGATAACTTCTCCAGCTGCAATCTGGTTTGCCAGCACCTCTGGCAATTCAATAATATGAGACATTTTTCAGCCCCTTTCCGTATCTATTTTCCTAGAAATTGATTAGTGCTATTATACCATATTTCAGATAGGACAGAAAAGCTCCACCACATAGGAGCCAAATCCCTCCACATAGACAAAGTCCCTTGCAAGAGGGCATAAAATAGTGTTTAATAAGGATATACAGGAAGTGATCACAACCTTGTATAACTGAAAAGGAGAGAAATTTATGAAAGTAGAACTACAGATTAGTGAGACTTACAAGGAGGAAAAGCTGATTGTCCAAGCACCTCAGCCGACAGATAAAGTCCAGAAAGTCATCGAGTTCGCAGAAAATCTGGATCGAACAGAAAAAATCAAAGGGAAAATCAATAATCAGGTCTATCTCGTTGAGATTGGCAAGATTCAGCGCTTCTATATCGAGAATCGGAAGGTTCTTGCAGAAACGGCTAGCCAGACCTACAATATTGATTTACGGCTCTATCAAGTCCTTGAAATTCTGCCAACCAATTTTATCCAAATTTCCCAATCAGAAATCATCAATATCAACTCCATCTCTCATCTCAAGCTAACCCCAAACGGCCTAGTAGAAATTTTCTTGAAAAACGAAAGCTTCACCTATTCTTCACGCCGTTATCTAAAAACCATCAAGGAGAAATTAGAACTATGAAAAAACAAGTATTTCACGACGCAGCTGCTGGTGTCCTCATCGGCCTCATCCTCTCTATCATCTTTTCACTCATTTATGCTCCAAGTACCTACGCCCCGTTAAGTCCCGACTCTATCATCGGCCAAGTGATGACCCAACATCAGATTCACGGTGCCCTGGTCTTGCTCTACTGCACTCTTATCTGGGCAGCCATCGGTATTCTCTTCAACTTTGGTAAACGATTATTCAGCCGTGACTGGAGCTTGCTCCGTGCAACTCTGACTCATTTTTTCCTCATGCTAGTAGGCTTTATCCCACTAGCAACCCTAGCAGGTTGGTTCCCCTTCCACTGGATTTTCTATCTCCAACTCATTATCGAGTTTGCGATTGTCTACCTCATCATTTGGACTATTTCCTATAAAAGAGCATCAAAAAAAGTAGACCATATCAATCAACTCTTGGAGCATAGAAAGTAAGAGTTCTGATAAAACTGCCTAGGATAAAAAAAGCCAAGCCTAAGCTTAACTTTCCAAGTCATACAAATCTGCGATAATAGCTGCGACACGTTTGATATCTCCCAGCATACCTCGCATTTCAAAATCAGCCAATACAGGGAAACCAAAACGTTGACTGTATTGCTTGGCTGTCAGGCAGTATTGGTTATTAAAGTTACGATTTCCTGAACCAACCACACCAAAACACTTACTAGCATTGTCACCATAGGCGATAAAATCACCCACTGGTGTCGTCAATATCTCGACATCTCCGTTATCAACGCCATTCCCACCTTCTAGGTAAGTCGGTAAAAAAGCGACATAAGGATTGTCCATTTCATAGAAATCTTGGCCTTCTTTGACCAAATCCTTGATATGAATCTTTTGAACCTTAATTCCCTCGTACTGGGACAAGAGATAATCTTTCAAGCGTGTCACAAAACTTTCAGTATTGCCACTCAGACTAATATAAACTAAAGAAATTGTCTTCATATGTACCTCCATGATTTTATGTATAATCGAAAAATAACTACCAAGATTGTAACTTGATAGTTATTTTTTGTCAATACTTAGGCAAGTTCTTCGGTTTCCTCTTCTTCCGCCAAGGCTTTCTGTTGACGCCACATCTTATAGAAGACAAGGGCTAAGAAAAGAACATTGATGACGATATAGAAAATGCTAACGGCTTGTGAAATAACACTTATCCCTAAACGCATGGTCTCATCGTGAACTAACTGCACAGCGTCTTGTAAACTAACATAGCCATAAATCGAACCAATAATGGCTAGCAAAACATAGCCGACATAAGTATAGTTTGCATATTGCAAATTCTTACGAATAAGGAATACAATCGCTACTACCACTAAAATAGCAGATAGCACAATCAAGGCCATATTAAAAATAGAATGAGATGATTCTGCTACTCTATAGGTGTAATTGATGTTGTCTTCTAATTGCTGGGCACTAAGTCCCGCAACATGTGACTGTTTAGCACGAAGGACTTCTTTGCTAGGCAAGGGACTCAACATTCCAAACAGAGACATAGCTGAAATAAGAGCAGACAAGATTAGCAAGACCCATAGATAAATTGGTTTCTTTTTCATAATAGAACCTCCTGATATTATTATTGATATTATAGCACTTTTTGTAAAGGGATACAAATTTTATAATGTCGTTTCTACCTGTTTTCGGTAGGCTTTTGGCGATTTTCCGCACAATTTTCGGAACACTTTATAGAAATATCCAACATTACTGTAACCAACAGCATAACAAATATCTTCAATACTGTCACTAGTTGAAAGCAAAAGTTGCTGGGCAGCCTTAATGCGTTGTTTGTTTAGTAACTCTGCGAAGGTCGAATTGGTTTCACGCTTAATCAACTGCCCCAGATAGACAGGATTGATAAAGAGATCCTTACTGATATCCTTGAGAGAAAGTTCCTTCTGATAATCACGCCCAATGACTTCTAGCACACTAACCACATTTTCATTCATCCGATATTGTCCAAAGAATCGAGTCAGAGTTTCCTTGATATAAGGAACCAATTCATCGAAGGTTTGAATAGCATGAATCGTTTTGACAATATCCGTCAAATCATCAGCCTTTAGATGTTCAAACAAATGAAAGACATCCATGACAAACTGGATAAAAAGCTGTTTGGTAATCGGAACACGCGGCGTATTTTCAAGAACCACCTTCTCCAAAAGGTTCAACTCTTCCACGATTTGATTGAGATTCCCCTGAATGATAACCCTATAAATCGGTTCGTAGTAGGCAAAGAGACTCTGAGACTGTTGTAGATTTACAGAGCCGTAAAAGAGGGCTTTCTCAGCATTCAGCTTCCAGCGTTCAAAGTGTTCTTGATAGGGAGCTTCAAAGGGAGTAACGACTAAACCATCTAGGGGTTGATCAGAAATAAAAATCTGCCAGTCTTGACCCAAGACATAGTAGGGAATGGTAAAAGAGCCTTGTTTTTCCTTGGATAGGCCTATCCACCAATTCTCCTTATCCCCTAAATAACTAACAAATCCAGCCTCATCTAAATCTTGACTAAGGGTCTGACTTTTCTTTCCTCTCTCGCCGAGCTGACCTGCAATCTTCTCCAGCAGATTTCCTAACTCTACCTTATCAACAGGCTTTACCAAATAGTCCACCACACTAAGGTTCATTGCTCTTTTTACATAATCAAACTCCTGATAACCTGAAAGCAGGATATAGGCTGCATCTGGTAAGATTTCTTTCATCTCTCGAATCATATCAAGCCCTGTTTTGTCGGGCATATTGACATCGGAAATGACCACATCGACAGGATTTTCCTGAACATATTCTAGGGCTTCATCGGCATGACTGGCTGTTGCGACGACCTCCATATCCCACTTATCAAAGGGAATCAAACGTTTCAGACCTTCTGTCACCATGTACTCATCATCTACTAATAATACTTTATACATTTTCTCCCTTTCTACTCATCTTGAATTGTAATACGATACTGAACACCTGCTTGCTCTGCAGAATCTATAGTAATGGCATAGCGGTCCCCAAAATAGAGCACAAAACGCTCATGGACATTGACAATCCCGATAGACTGCTTTTGATCACTGTAACTGGCTTGGTGTTCAAAATGTCTCTGACTTAATTTTTCTCGAATACTTGCCAGTTTTTCAACCGACATTCCACGGCCATTATCGACCACCAAAATTTCTACAAAACCATCCTGTTTAAGAGCCTTGATGCTAATCACATTATCTGTTCGTCTATGGTCAACACCATGCGCGAAATAGTTTTCTACCAGTGGTTGCAAGGTAAACTTAGGAATCTTCATATTCTCTAACCCTGGGTCTATCTTGAAACCATAGGCAATGGACTTGGGATAACGAACCATGCAGAGATAGCTATATTTACGGCAAAATTCTAATTCCTGTTTGAGAAGAGTTTCTCTTTCGTCGGAAATATTGTTACGCAACAGGCTACTGAACTCATAAATGATATCTGCCAACTCATCTTGACTCTGCATGACTGCATACATACGCAAAAACTCCAGCGTATTATACATAAAATGAGGATTGATTTGAGCCTGTAAGGCTCGCATATTGGCATCCTTTTGACTAAGCTCTAACTGATAAATATCATGGATATTCTTTTCTAATCGATCCAACATATCATTGGTCGTCTCCGCGATTAGGAGCAATTCCTGATCCTTTTCAAGCGTATCAATGCGAAAACCTTCTTGCCCTTGGGTAATAGCTTGGATGGAATCCACCAAATCCACTACCTGCTTTTGATAATTAGCAAAAGTCTGCCTCAAAGTCAGATAGAGAATGACAATAAAGAGAAGGCTCAAACCCACAATCAAAGCAGAGCTAGCCACTGTTCCTTGTAAAACAAAGTTTTTAGGAACTGCCACCTGAACCTGATATCCATGAGAAGTCATACCAACAAACCAGTTCTCATGTTCCCTATTGACCCTCTCACCAATATGAAAAATCTCCGTATCAAATGGTGATGTCACAGTAACAGCCATCGGAATATGACCTCGGGTATTGTCAATAGCATGGTATAAAACTTCTGGATCCAAGGAGATGTAAATCACTCCTATAGATTGATCCGTTGCTGGGTCCAGAACTGGAATTCCAAAACTATTGACCTCTGGTTTAAAGGCCTCAGCAGGCAAGATATGACCACTTCTTTTATCCCTTGTTGACACATAAACTTCTTTAAAATCCTGCAAGACGATTGCAACACCCGTTATAGAGTCATTTTGGACATAAAGATCATCAATGTTTTCATACAGAGAAATAGAAGTTGACGAAGCCGCTTGATGCTCCAACAGCCAATAAAAATACTCAGAAGTTGACAAGCTAAAGTACTTATAAACCCCTTGTATCCGTTCTTGATTAGCTACTAAATCTTGCGCCAGTTGGGCTGATTCCCGATAATAATACTCCACCTCATCGACTGTTCGAGTGGTTACACGCTGGCCTACTCTTTGAGCTTCCTTTTCCCGTGAATCCCAGTCAGCGTAAGAGAGTAAGATTGCAAAACTCGCAATAATAATCATCATAACTGAACTGTAGGTTCTTAGAAGCGTATGTAGCCAAAACTGCTTCATCCTACTTTGTCGCCAATTTTTCATGGATACTTTCATAGACCGGTTCCAACATATCACTGATAAAGAAATGCCACATCCCAATTCCTACAAAGAAAAGTAGAGCAGGCATATAGTAACCAATTGCCACAAGTAGCACAGTTCCAAGGAGAACCTTGGCCACAGCTGCTAGACTCATAAAAATGCCAATCAAGGATAGTTTGAGACTATTTCGATAGGACAAATCAAAATAAACTTGTAATTTCAAAGATACTGTATAAGCCAAAAAGATCAGGACAACTACTAGAACATTCAAAAATGTCGCAATCAAATGAATAATAGTCTGATGAGGCAATTGTACCAAGAGATACAAGCCATAGACTAAAACTAGATCCACCCCTAAAAAGCTATAGAAAATCAGGTTGCTTGAGACGAAATTTTGCTTATAAAGAGACCACGCCTCCTTCAAACTGTATTCCCGAAAGCTATAACCATGTTCTGCATATAGACTCATCAAGGTGGCACTAGCCGGCGCTAGACCAAGGATAATCCCTCCTGCCAATGTTAATAGCCAAAAGAAGGCTGTCGCAATCATCCCTAAAAAGAAACGATTAAAGACAAAGTCTAAAAATCTCCCCATGATATCCTCCTAAAAATAACTATGAAACTATTATATCATATTTCAAGCGTTTTCAAAAACTTCTAGTATCCATTTACAATCCCACCAAACCATGGTAAAATGAGAATTGTGAAAAAATTATCAGGAGACAATTCATGAAAAAAACTATCTTAACTACACTGCTTTTTGCAGTTCTTTACTTCCTCTGCATGGGGATCGGTGTCCTTTTGGGCAATCTCTTTGACCAAACTGGAAACATGTTTTATGCACCTGCCTTTACTGCCCTTGTCGGCGGTAGCGTCTATATGATCCTAATCGCAAAAGTTCCGCGCTTTGGAGCCATTACCACTATCGGCCTTGTCATTGCCCTCTTTTTCTTGGGAACTAAACACGGTGCCGGCGCCTTCCTTCCTGGGATTATCTGTGGCCTCCTAGCAGATGGAGTAGCTCTTTTAGGAAAATATAAAGATCAAACAAAGAACTTTCTTTCTTTTATTCTCTTTGCCTTTAGCACATCAGGACCAATCCTACTTATGTGGATTGCGCCCAAAACCTATATGGCAACCCTTCTAGCAAGAGGAAAATCCCAAGAATATATCGACCGTATCATGGTCGCGCTAAATCCTGGAACCGTCCTTCTATTTATCGCAAGTATTGTCATCGGAGCCCTAGTGGGTGCCTTGATTGGACAAGCCTTGAGTAAAAAATTTGCACAGAAAATCTGATTACTAAAAAAGAGCCAGGTGGCTCTTTTTTATTTATGGCTCAATTTCTTGGTCAAGAAATCTCCCAAGAATTGGATTGCAAAGATAATCAAGATGATAATGATGGTTGCCAAGATAGTCACATCGTGATTGTAGCGGTTAAATCCATAAGCGATGGCTACGTTACCGATACCACCAGCTCCAACCGCACCGGCCATGGCTGTTTCACCAACAAGGGAAATCAAGGTCACAGTCGTCACACGGATCAAATCTGGAAGACCTTCGGATAGGTAAACACCCACGATATCCCAGAATGTCGCTCCGCTCGCTTGAGCCGCCTCAATAACACCACCATCTAGCTCAGCCAAGACCACCTGTACCTGACGGGCAAAGAAGGCAAAGACTGCAAAAGATAGCGGTACGATAGCCGCATTTGGCCCGATACTTGTCCCTACGATTAGGTGTGAAAAGGGTGACAAGACTGCCAAGAGAATGATAAAAGGAACCGCACGGAAAATAGAGGTGATTTTATCCAAAATCCAGAAAACGACTTTATTTTCCAAGACACCACCTGGCGCTGTCAAGACAAGGAAGAGACCTGCAACGAGCCCCAAGAAACCTCCGATGATGAAGGAAAGAACTGTCATATAAAGAGTTAGGTAGATGGCTGTTCCCCAGCCTGCTTGACCAGCCCAGCCCATTTTATAGACATTTGGTAAATAGGTTTGAATCAATGATTCCATCTTACTGTCCTCCCTTCAATACTTTTAGTTGTACGCCTGCATGACGAATGGCATCTTGAGCACCTGCCAACGCTGCTTTCTCACCTGACAAGACCACCACCAATTCTCCAACAGGAGTACCATCGAGAATTTCAATATTCCCATAGAGGATATTAGCCGTTACTTGGTAATGCTTGTACAATTCATTCAAAAGTGGCTCGTCTGTTGAAGCACCTGCATACTTGAGTTGCACCAAAAGGCTGTTTTCAGACAAGTGTTCCACGATTTCTTGCTTCTCGATTTTGACCATAGCTTCGTCAATACCTGTAGCTGTTGAGATAAAGTCTTGAGTCAAAGATTGTTTAGGGTCTGAGAAGATTTCAAGAACACTACCCTCCTCAATCAAATGCCCATCCTGCATAACTGCCACACGATTGGCAATATCTTTGACAATCTGCATTTCATGGGTAATCAAGACAACAGTTAAGCCTAATTTTTGGTTCAAATCTTGCAACAAGGCCAAAATCTGCTTGGTTGTCTTAGGGTCAAGGGCAGAAGTTGACTCATCTGAAATCAAGATTTTTGGATCATTTGCCAAGGCACGCGCAATGGCCACACGCTGATTTTGCCCTCCAGATAGTTGTGAAGGGTAGTTTTCAGCACGGTCCGCCAAGCCAACCAAGTCCAACAACTTAGCTACTTTAGCCTTCTTTTCTTCCTTGCTGAGTCCAGAGTGTTTAAGGGCAAAGGCTACATTTTCCTCTGCTGTCTTTTGGCTCATGAGGTTAAAGTGCTGGAAAATCATTCCAATATCTTGACGTTTACGACGCAACTGCTCTGCCGTCAAGGTCACCTTACCATCAAAAATCACATCGTCGTCAATGGTAATTTTGCCTGCAGATGGCTTTTGCAAAAGGTTAATTACCCGTACAAGGGTTGATTTCCCTGCTCCAGAATATCCAACGATTCCGTAGATATCCCCTTCTTGGATGTGAATAGTCACATCCTTGACCGCTGTGATGGTTCTCTTCTTTTGATGAAAAGTCACATCGATCTGATCTAACTTGATAATATCTCTACTCATAGCTTCTAATCAGCTCCTCTACTAATTCAATATGGGTGTAGTAATCGGCGATTCGTACGTTTTCATCTCCACCGTGGTCTCGACTATTGGCATTTCCTAGACCGAAGGCCACCATTGGCACCTCTAGGGCGTCAAATACCGTATGCATAGGCCCTGTCCCAGCTGTCGTCGGCAAGACTGAAACGCCCTGTGGATAGAATTTCTTGGCCAACTCGATCACATTGAGAATGGCTGGTGCGCTCATATCGCTTCGATAGCTCATCTCTCCCAAGGTATAGTATAATTCTACCTTATCAAAGCCATTTTTGTCTAGCTGTTTCCGAATTTTTTCCAGAACATCATGCGGTTCTAGACCAGGAACCAAACGAACCTCTAGCTTAGCACTGGCTTCTGCTGGCAAAATCGTTTTGACTCCTTGTCCTTGATAACCTGACTGAATCCCTTCGATATTAAGGGCCGGTTCAAAAAAGAAACGTTTTAGAAAGGCTGCACGGTCCTCTTGTAAGAGAGGCAATTCCAAACCATAAATCTGGCTGATTTCCCCTGGATTTCGTTGGGCATAGGTATCCACCAAGGCCAATTCACGTTCATTTGGCTCTTGCACTTCTTCGTACAAACCTTCAACCAAGATACGACCATCTGCGGCACGAAGAGACTGTAGAGCTTGAAGGAGGTACCAGGGAGCTGACTCCACAACCCCACCATAACTAGAGTGGATATCTACATCAGCACTTTTAACCTTGGCATCAAAAGTCACAATCCCCTTATTTCCACCAGAAATTTCCAGCTGTTCCAAGGCATTTTTGGTTCCTTGTTCCCAGACCAACAAATCTGCGCCACGGAGTTTATCCGCATGTTTTTCCAGATACTTATCTAGGTCTGTCGAAGCCGATTCCTCCGCTCCCTCCATGATAAAACTGATATTGACAGGCAGGTCATCGTGGTGCTGCATGTATTTTCTCAAAGCACTCAAACGAGCCGTGATATGACCCTTGTCGTCATCAACCCCACGCCCATACATGAAGCCATTGCGGACCGAAAGCGTAAAGGGATCCTCTGTCCAGACCTGATCCCCATCCGCTGGCACAGTGTCATAGTGGTTATAGAAAATCAGGGTCTTAGCATCTGGGCGCGAACTCTTGAAATGCGCCATGACAAAGGGAGCCGTATAAGTCCCATCAATCTCCACTTCAGCTCCCACACGCTTGAAAATCTCACCCAGATAGTTGGCAACTTCTTTGAGACCCACCTGTTGGGCAAAGACCGACTTCTTAGAAATCAAGGTACGCAAAACCTCAAAATAATGCTGGGCTACATGATCCTTTTCAAATTTTTCAATCTGTTCTTGTTCGCTAGGAAAAACCATATTCTCTCTACCTTTCTATGAACTACTCTTCCTGACAATCCATGCTCTATACAAAAGCAAGAGGTGGAATTTTCTCTCCCACCTCCCTGTTTCTTATTACCAAACTGGTTGATCCAAACCGTCTGATGTTTCTTCGATAACTTTTTTCACCTCATCTGTGTGGTAAGCTGCGATCACTTTCTTGATAGCATCAGCTTTTGGTGATGTTTCCCAATCTTTTTTCGCAACGATGATGTTGTACCATTGTTTTGAATTTTCATCAGCTTGTTCTTTGAAAAGTGCTTTCTTGTAGTCCAATTTTGCTTCTGTAACGAAGGTATTGTTTACAACGGCAGCATCAACCGATGACAATGAACGAGCTGTTTGGCTAGCATCCAATTCAGTGATTTTCAAGTTCTTTGGATTCTCTTTGATGTTAGCAACTGTTGCAAGAGCAGTTCCTGAAACGTCCAATTTAATCAAGCCAGCTGATTGAAGCAAGTAAAGCGCACGGCTTTCGTTTGTAGCATCGTTCGGTACAGCGATTTCTCCGTTTGCTGGGATGTCTTCTACTTTAGTGTACTTGTTGTCACTTCCATTCAAACCTGAGTAAAGGCGGATTGGAGAGATGTAAGTATCAGCAATCGCTACAAGGTCTTTTCCGTTTTCTTTGTTCCAGTTGTTCAAGAAGTTATAGTGTTGGAAAGCGTTCAAGTCTACTTCGCCATCAGCAGTTGCCTTGTTTGGTTGTGAGTAGTCTGTGAACTCTGTAAATTCCAAAGTGATACCATCTTTTTTAACCAATTCTTGGATTTTGTCCCAACGTTTTTCTTCAGAACCGCTACGGTTAACCGTTGCGATTTTAATAGTTGTTGCATTGTCTGCTTTCTTTTCTGAGTTTCCGCAAGCTGCAAGAGCCAAACCTGCGACTGTAGCAAGAGCTGCTACACCAAGCCATTTTTTAATTTTCATTATTCTTTCTCCTTAAAAATAATACCGTACTAGTATCTCACAATTTGTTTGATTTCACAAATTGTTATTAGATAGCCAGATATATAGTTTAAAACTATATCCCTAAAAACTGAGAAATCATCCACCTTACTCAGAATGGATGATTTCAAGAAATTATTTAATATCAGCTTCTGCTGGTAGATAAGTGTCTCCGAAGAATTGTTTGGACAATTTTTCAAGAGTGCCATCTTTGTAGAGTTCTTGGATACGTTTGTCTACAAATGTTTTCAACTCATCTTGACCTTTAGCAAGAAGTGGGTAAACGTAAGGTTGTTGGTCGCTTGGAAGTTCAATGACTTTCAAGTTGTCCAAGCCTTGGTTCTTGATGACTGTTTCAACACCGATTTTATCAAAAATCTTGTAGTCAAATTGACCATCGCTCAAGCGTCCCATGATTTGTTGGAAGTCTGCTCTAGTGTAGTTAAGGACAGTTGGATTATCTGAGTGTTGTTTGTTGTAGTCTTCTAACTGTTTAGCTGATGTTGTCCCTTGAACAACTTCTGTTGATTTTCCACCGATATCATCAAGCGATTTGATGCTAGAGTCGTCCTTCTTCACTACAAGAACGTTAGGGTTTTTAGCAGTTGGGGCTGCATAAAGGTATTTTTCAGCACGTTCTTTAGTGTAGCTGATGTTGTTAACTGCCATTTGGTAACGGTCAGCATCAAGACCCGCAAAGACTCCTGACCACTCTGTCTTCTCAAACTTGACATCATACTTGTCAGAGTCTTTAAAGATAGCGCGAACCACTTCAATTTCGTAACCAGTCAATTCACCATTTTCTTCATAGTTGAATGGTTTTGGTGAAGCATTGGTTGCAACGATAATTTCCTTCTTGCTAGCTGCTTCTCCTTCTTTCTTAGCACCACCTGAGCAAGCTGCTAGAACACCTGCAGCAACAAGCCCTAGGGCAGCAAGAGATGAGTATTTAACGATTTTTTTCATGTCATTTCCTCCAAAATAGAATACCTTATAATCTTAACAGAAAAAGACCATTTACGCCATTATATGATATCTATCTCTGTGATAGGTTTTCTTTATGGCTGATTTATACTCAATGAAAATCAAAGAGCAAACTAGGAAGCTAGCCGCAAGCTGTACTTGAGTACGGTAAGGCGACGCTGACGTGGTTTGAATTTGATTTTCGAAGAGTATTAAAAGACCAAACGCAAGACTGCAATTAAGACCACTCCAAAGAGAACCGTTCCGACTAGATTGCGGTAGCGAAAGGCTACCCAAGCTGTTGGAAAGACTGCTAAAAAGTCCAGCCATTTGATTTGAGGAAGGCTCCCAACCTTGCCTGTCACTACGCTTGAAAGAATCAAGGCAAAGATAATAGAAACAGGCAAGAATTTCAAAAAACGCTCAACGATTGCAGGCAAGCCCTTATACTTGACCAAGATGAAGGGAATCATACGGGGAATCCAAGTCACCAAGCCAGAGAAAATAACTGCTAATAAAAGATACTTACTGACCATCTAAAACCACCCCCATTGTACAACCAAGTAGCGTCGCAAACAGAACAGCGAGCGACTGAGACACCACTGTTAAGAGTAAAAAGAAGGACACCGCAACAACTGCTAGAATAATAAGTAGATTGCGGACAGGAATCCGTCTTTGCATAATCTGGAATTGCGAAGCAAAAATTCCGATGAACATCCCAACCAAAGCAAAGTCCAGACCAAAGATTTCGGGATTTGGCAGCAGACCACCTAGAGCCGTTCCGACTACTGTCCCCACAAACCAAGCCACATAGCTGTTAAGATTGTTTCCGTGCATCCACATAGGATTGACCTTGTCTGTATGGGCCAATTCACCCATCAAAACGCCATAAGTCTCATCCGTCAAAAGACTAGACATACCGATATTTTGCCAGAGACTGGTATGACGGAAATAAGTCGATGCGTGCAAGCTCAACAAAAAGAGACGCAAATTAATCAAAAAGACCGTCATGGCAATGGCTGCCACAGGTGCTTGAACCGCAATCAGTGCCAGCATGGCAAACTGGGCGCTCCCAGCATAAACAAAGAGGCTCATCAAACCCATATCTACAGGTGTCACATAGGGCGCACCGATAATCCCACAGGCAAGACCAATACTAACATAACCCAGGGCCGTTGGCATGGCTGCCTGCGCCCCCTCCCAAAATCCTTTTTCTTTCATCTTTCTCCTCATATTGTCTTAATAAATAGGCTGAAAAGGCTCCAGCCACAGCATGGACTATTATAACACATTCAGGAAAGAGAAAAAAGTCTGCTGATTGTAATCAGACAGACTCCATTTTATTCCATGGTATCAAAAGCGAGACTTGGTTTGGCATTGAGGTCCAAGCCTGCGAAGTTTTCTTTGTTCCACTCGCTGACGCTGGCATAGGCAATCATTCCTGCATTGTCTCCGCAAAGGCGCAGAGGTGGAATGATGACATTGACATCTGTGATTTCAGTTGCTAGGCGTTCTCTAAGGCCTTTATTGGCTGCTACCCCACCTGCCACGACAAGGGTTTTAACAGGGTACTTCTCCAAAGCCTTCTTAGTTTTTGCCATAAGAATATCCAAGACAGCTACTTGGAAGGAAGCACACAAATCCTCTGTAGACAGACTCTCTCCTTTTTGCTCGGCATTGTGGTGAAGGTTGATAAAGGCAGATTTCAAACCTGAGAATGAAAATTCCAGATTATCTTCCTTAATCATGGCACGAGGAAAATCATAAATATCCTGCCCCTGATGAGCTAACTCATCAATCTCACGACCTGCAGGATAGGTCAAGCCCATGACACGGCCGACCTTATCATAAGCCTCACCAACCGCGTCATCCCGCGTTTCCCCGACAATCTTGTAGTCACCAGCCTCAGAAACATAAACCAACTCTGTGTGTCCACCGCTGACCAAGAGGGCTAGCAAGGGAAACTCCAAAGGCTCCACGCTCTGAGCTGCCATGAGGTGACCAGCCATGTGGTTAACAGGGATAAGTGGAAGTCCATGCGCCCAAGCAAAGGCCTTAGCAGCTGACAAGCCAACTAGCAAGGCTCCGACCAAGCCCGGTCCATAGGTGACCGCCACAGCTGTTACATCGTCTTCGGTAATCCCTGCTTCTGTCAACGCCTCCTCGATGCAGGCTGTAATGACCTCGACATGGTGACGACTGGCTACTTCAGGCACTACGCCCCCAAAACGTTTGTGGCTCTCAATTTGACTAGCAATGACATTGGACAAGAGCTCATCGTCGTTTTTCAAGACGGCGACACTGGTCTCATCACAGGATGTCTCAAATGCTAAAATATATCTATCCTTCATCTATTTCTCTCTTCATGATGATGGCGTCCTCGACTGGGTCATGGTAGTAGGCCTTTCGCTCAGCGATGACTGCCATCTTTTCTTTCTTGTAAAATGCTTGCGCTCGTTGGTTTGACTTTCTGACTTCGAGGAAAATCTCCTTGTCTGTTGGCAATTGAGCAAACAAGGCCGAGGCAATCCCCTGACCCTGATAGGCTCCTTTAACAGCGATTTGCAAGACTTCTGCCTCAAAGATATTTTCCTGCACAGCTAGAAATCCAATCACTTCTGCCCCATCATAAGCTAGAGCATACCAAGTCTGGTCTTGAGCCAGGTCTGCTTGGATTTGTTCCAGCGTCCAAGGACTAACTGGGTAAACAGCTATCATAACAGCGTAGATGGCTTGAGCCAAGTCGGGTTGCTGTTGGATTCGTTTGATTTCTATCATAAGCGTTTTATGTAAGATTCTCCAGACTCCGTATGGTTCTTGAGCCAGTTTTCCTCAGCCTCAACACGTTTGAGGTAGTTCGGCACAAAATCATGCAAGGAGTCTGCTTCCTTGTCCCAAGCCAAAAGAGCAAGATTGGCTGCATTAGGCAAGGTTTCTTTATAATTAGTCCTTGGCAAGTGTTCTTGAATCTGCTCAACAAAGGGACCAACTTCTCCGACAAAGGTTACCTGACTAGCCCCCTTGATTAACTCAATCACTCGCTCAAAGGGCAGGTGTGCTTCTGGCATGACAGGTTTAGCATTTTCATAAAATCCTGCGTAAACATTGTTGCGACGCGCATCCATCAAAGGAACGAACAAGCCTTCTTGTTGGTAGGGCACCAGAGCCAAGAGGCTCGACATACCAACTAACTCAATGTTCAGGGTATGAGCCAAAGTCTTGGCAGTTGCTACCGCAATTCGCAAACCTGTGTAGCTACCTGGTCCTTCCGCTACCACGATTCGGTCCAAATCTTTGGGCCTCCAATCCAAACTTGCCACCAAAAAATCGATGGTAGGCATGAGGGTAATACTGTGATTTTTCTTAATATTAATCGTCGTCTCAGCAAGAACCTGCTTATCCTCTAAAATAGCGAGAGAAAGAGCCTTGCTGGACGTATCAAAAGCTAATACTTTCATAACACATTCCTATCTTTTTGTCTGCTTACTATTATACTACAAAAGCTGGCACATGGGAATTTTCTTTGCCCCCAAACAAAAAGCCCCAGCATGAGCAGGGCATCTAAGCATTTAATCCAAAGTAAAATATAAACCAAACGACATAGGTTAGGAGGAGGAGAAAAAGAGAGTAGAGAGTCACAAAGGTAATTTTCCACAAGAACTTGGTTTGTCGTCGTTCCAGTTTGGCAAATAGAAGATTCCCCGCATAAACGCAAGCAACAAAAACAATAAAAGCTACCAAGCGAGCTCCGATAGCAAAAGCAAATAAGTTATACATAGGGCAACCTCCTTGACTTAAAATCTATATGGAATTATGACAAACAATAAAACTCATTTCCATTATCAAAATAACATATTTTCTTTATTTTTGCAAACGATTACCAAAGAAATCGTCCTGTGACTTTCTCGTTTCCGTCTTTTACTAATTTTTCATTTTGTGGTATAATTGAAATAATTGTAACGAATCAAGGTCAATCTAGACACAAAATGGAATGAAATCAAGCAAATCTATGCTAAAAGTTTGGAATAAGCTGACCTGTAAATAGAAAGGAACTATATGATTTACAAAGTTTTTTATCAAGAAACAAAAGAACGTAGCCCACGCCGTGAAACAACACGCGCACTTTACCTAGACATCGATGCCAGCTCAGAACTTGAGGGCCGTATCGCTGCTCGCCAACTTGTCGAAGAAAATCGCCCAGAGTACAATATCGAGTATATCGAACTCTTGTCTGACAAATTGCTAGATTACGAAAAAGAAACTGGCGCCTTCGAAATTACGGAGTTCTAATATGGCCTACACTCTTAAACCTGAAGAAGTCGGCGTTTTTGCCATCGGTGGTCTGGGAGAAATCGGGAAAAACACATACGGGATTGAATACCAAGATGAGATTATCATCGTCGATGCTGGGATTAAATTCCCAGAAGATGACTTGCTGGGTATCGACTATGTCATTCCTGACTACTCTTACATCGTGGACAATATCGACCGCGTCAAGGCTGTCTTAATCACACACGGACACGAGGACCACATCGGTGGGATTCCTTTCCTGCTCAAGCAAGCAAATGTCCCTATCTATGCTGGACCACTTGCCTTGGCTTTGATCCGTGGAAAACTCGAAGAACACGGCCTCTTGCGCAACGCCAAACTTTACGAAATCAACCACAACACTGAGTTGACCTTTAAAAATCTCAAGGCAACTTTCTTTAGAACGACTCACTCTATTCCAGAGCCTTTGGGGATTGTCATTCATACTCCTCAAGGAAAAATCGTTTGTACGGGTGACTTTAAGTTCGACTTCACTCCAGTTGGAGAACCTGCAGACTTGCACCGTATGGCAGCTCTTGGTGAAGAAGGCGTACTCTGTCTCCTGTCTGACTCGACAAATGCGGAAGTGCCAACCTTTACCAATTCTGAAAAAGTCGTTGGCCAGTCCATCATGAAGATTATCCAAGGCATCGAAGGACGTATCATCTTTGCATCCTTTGCCTCAAATATCTTCCGTCTCCAGCAAGCAACTGAAGCCGCTGTTAAGACTGGACGCAAGATTGCGGTATTTGGTCGCTCTATGGAAAAGGCCATTGTCAACGGAATCGAGCTTGGCTACATCAAAGCTCCTAAGGGAACCTTTATCGAGCCAAATGAAATCAAAGATTACCCTGCAGGCGAGGTTCTGATCCTCTGTACAGGTAGTCAGGGCGAGCCGATGGCAGCCCTCTCTCGTATCGCCAACGGAACCCACCGTCAGGTGCAACTCCAACCAGGTGATACCGTTATCTTCTCTTCTAGCCCAATCCCTGGAAACACTACTAGCGTCAACAAGTTGATTAACATCATTTCTGAAGCTGGTGTCGAAGTTATCCACGGTAAAGTGAATAATATCCATACATCTGGACACGGTGGTCAGCAAGAGCAAAAACTTATGCTCCGCTTGATTAAGCCAAAATACTTCATGCCTGTCCACGGTGAATACCGCATGCAAAAAGTCCACGCTGGACTAGCGGTGGATACTGGTGTCGAGAAAGACAATATCTTTATCATGAGCAATGGTGATGTTCTTGCTCTTACTGCTGACTCAGCTCGTATCGCAGGTCATTTCAACGCCCAAGACATCTATGTCGATGGAAATCGTATCGGTGAAATCGGCGCAGCTGTCCTCAAAGATCGTCGTGATTTATCTGAAGACGGTGTCGTTCTGGCAGTCGCAACTGTTGACTTCAAATCGCAGATGATTCTGTCTGGTCCAGACATCCTCAGCCGAGGCTTTGTCTACATGAGAGAATCGGGTGACTTGATTCGCCAAAGCCAGCGCATCCTCTTCAATGCCATTCGTATCGCACTGAAAAACAAGGACGCTAGCGTGCAATCTGTCAATGGTGCCATTGTCAACGCTATTCGCCCCTTCCTTTATGAAAATACAGAACGTGAACCGATTATCATCCCTATGATCCTCACACCAGATGAAGAATAATACTCTTCGAAAATCTCTTCAAACCACGTCAGCTTCGCCTTGCCGTATATATGTTACTGACTTCGTCAGTTCTATCTACAACCTCAAAGCAGTGCTTTGAGCAACCTACGGCTAACTTCCTAGTTTGCTCTTTGATTTTCATTGAGTACAAATCAACAAAACAGCCCCGATTTTTCGGAGCTGTTTTTTCTCTATGCTTTCTTTTGAGATTAAAATCGAAATCAGACTAGAAGGCTAGGCGAAAGCATAACTTGAGTTAGCTCCCATAGTTCGGGGAACTATGGGAGGCTGTAGATGAATCAAAGCCAAGCTTTGAACTCATTCGTAAGAAGCCGACGACGTATCATTTTGATTTTTGAAGAGTTTTAGAAATACTACGATTTTTACCTTCCAAATACACCATCAAAATAGAAATATCTGCTGGGTTTACTCCCGAGATACGGCTAGCTTGGCCGATGGTTTCTGGATTGATGAGTTTGAACTTCTGACGGGCTTCTGTCGCGATAGAGTCAATGTCATCCCAGTCAATATTGGCTGGAATACGTTTTTCCTCCATACGTTTCATCTTGGCAACCTGGTCCATGGCTTTGGAAATATAGCCTTCGTACTTGATTTCTGTTTCAATCAATTCGATAATCTTGTCATCCAAGTCTTCAGCAGCTGGTCCGATGAAGGCCACCACATCTTTGTAAGACACTTCTGGACGGCGAAGGAATTCCTTGGCTGTCACCGCATCTGTCAGCGGCTTGAATCCCATCTCCTCAACCTTAGCATTGGTTTCCTTGACTGGCTTGAGTTTGATACTGTCTAGGCGCTTCATCTCATTGTCAAATTGATTTTTCTTGATTTCAAAACGAGCCCAGCGTTCATCGTCCACAAGTCCAATCTCACGTCCCATCTCGGTCAAACGCATATCAGCATTGTCATGGCGGAGAATGAGACGGTACTCAGCACGACTGGTCAAAAGGCGATAAGGCTCAATCGTTCCCTTGGTCACCAAGTCATCAATCATGACCCCAATATAACCGTCACTTCGTTTTAGAATCAACTCAGGTTTGCCTTGGATTTTCAGAGCCGCATTAATACCTGCGATAATCCCTTGCCCAGCAGCTTCTTCGTAACCTGACGTTCCATTTGTCTGACCAGCAGTGAAAAGACCTGAGATTTTCTTGGTTTCCAGAGTTGCACGCAATTGATGAGGCAAGACCATATCGTACTCGATGGCATAACCTGTTCGCATCATCTCTGCATTTTCCAGACCTTTAATGGAATGAACTAGCTCACGTTGGACATCCTCAGGCAGACTGGTTGAAAGACCTTGGACGTAGACTTCCTCCGTATTGCGTCCTTCTGGCTCAAGGAAAAGTTGGTGACGTTCCTTGTCTGCAAAGCGCACAATCTTGTCTTCAATCGACGGACAGTAACGAGGCCCCACTCCCTTGACCACACCTGTAAACATAGGCGCACGGTGGAGGTTGTTTTGGATAATTTCATGACTGGTACCATTGGTATAGGTCAACCAGCATGGCACCTGATCCTTGACATAATCCTCATCACGCGAAGTGTATGAGAAGTGATTTGGCGCTTCGTCCCCTGGCTGAATTTCTGTCACGTCGTAATTAATAGAAGAAGCCTTGACACGTGGAGGTGTTCCCGTCTTGAAACGACCAATTTCGAGTCCTAATTCCTTAAGGTTATCAGCAAGGTTAATAGAAGCTAGGCTGTGGTTAGGACCTGACGAGTACTTGAGGTCTCCGATGATGATTTCCCCACGGAGTGCGGTTCCTGTGGTCACGATAACAGCCTTAGCAGCATACTCTTGATGGGTAGCTGTACGCACACCGACAACCTTGCCATCTTCTACCAAAATCTCATCAATCATGGTTTGACGAAGGGTCAGATTTTCTTGATTTTCAACTGTCTTGCGCATTTCCTTAGAGTAAAGCTCCTTGTCAGCCTGCGCACGAAGGGCACGAACAGCTGGCCCCTTCCCTGTGTTGAGCATCTTCATCTGGATGTAAGTCTTGTCAATGGTTTTGGCCATCTCGCCACCGAGGGCATCGACTTCACGCACAACAATCCCCTTGGCAGAACCACCGATAGAGGGATTACAAGGCATGAAAGCCAGCATTTCAATGTTGATGGTCGCAAGCAAGACCTTACAGCCCATACGGCTGGCAGCCAAGGAAGCCTCAACCCCAGCGTGTCCCGCACCGATTACAATAATATCGTATTCTTCAGTAAAATTATAAGTCATGTTTCTCTCCTATTCCTCAAGATGAATGTGTCTTAGTTGGCCGTCCCATTCTGGTAGGGCTGTTTTTAAAAAGGCTGGAACTAGATTGATACCCTTAAGCTTGTCTAAGTCAATCCATTCACAGGGCTGCCTTTTCTCATCTTCCTGCATGGTCAATGGGGCATCTTCAAGCAAATCCACCAGATAATGAAACTCGATGTTGTGATAGAAAACACCGTCCTGTTCAAAACGATTTTCAACTACAAAAGCTAGTTGCCCAGCTTGAGCTTTGACACCCAGTTCTTCCTTCACTTCACGAACTACCGCGTCTTCCGTGCTTTCATTAACTTGAATCGCACCGCCGATAGTGTAATACTTGCCCTTGTCTTTGGTAACTAGAAGCTTGCGATTTTGGAGAATCAAGGCTGTCGCCCGAACGCCAAAAACCGTATTGTCTACTTTTGTCCGAAAGTCTTGTTGAGTCATTTTTGTCCTTTCCTCTAAACGACACAAAAACAGTCAAAACTCCAAAGAAGTGCAGGACAAAAAAGCCTGCAACATCCATGAGCTTTGACCATCATTTCTATTGCTTTTATTATTGTAGCAAATTGAGAAAATTTGTCAATCTAAATGTACTGACAAACTTGTCCATCACGATAAGCATTGTCAATCAAACCACCACCGAGACACTCATCGCCGTCGTAAAAGACAACTGCCTGTCCTGGTGTGATGGCACGCTGTGGCTCCGCAAAGATAACTTCTGCCTTGTCTCCTTTGACATGGACGGTCACCTTAGAATCAGGCTGACGGTAGCGGAATTTAGCCGTACATTCCAGCGTAAACTCTTCTGGCATGTCACGAGTAAAGTGGACTTGACTAGCCTCTAGGCTGGTTGACATGAGCGAATCATGGTAGAATCCTTGGCCGACATAGAGGATATTCTTGCTTAGGTCTTTTCCGACAACGAACCAAGGGGCATTGTCACCGCCGTGTTGCCCACCGATACCGAGTCCGCCACGCTGACCAATCGTATAGTACATAAGGCCTGCATGCTCGCCCATATCACGTCCATCCACAGTCATCATGCGACCAGGCTGAGCTGGTAGGTAGTTGCTAAGGAAGTTTTTAAAGTTCTTTTCTCCGATAAAGCAAATCCCTGTCGAATCTTTCTTCTTAGCAGTCGCGAGTCCTGCTTCTTCTGCGAGTCTGCGAACTTCAGGCTTTTCCAAATGCCCCAGTGGAAACATGGTTTTTTGAAGTTGTTCTTGCGAAAGTTGGCTGAGAAAATAGGTCTGGTCCTTGCCATTGTCCACGCCACGCAGCATGTGAACTGTCCCGTCCTCATCACGCGCCACTCGAGCATAATGCCCAGTCGCTACATAGTCTGCCCCCAAGGTCATGGCATATTCCAAAAAGGCCTTGAACTTGATCTCCTTGTTGCACATAACATCTGGATTTGGCGTGCGCCCTGCACGGTATTCCGCTAGGAAATACTCGAAAACGCGGTCCCAGTACTCTTTTTCAAAATTGACAGAGTAGTAAGGAATGCCAATCTGGTCTGCCACCGCAGCCACATCCTTATAATCTTCGGTCGCCGTACAGACGCCGTTTTCGTCTGTGTCATCCCAGTTCTTCATGAAGATACCGATCACATCGTAGCCCTGCTCCTTGAGCAAGAGAGCCGTCACCGACGAATCAACACCACCACTCATCCCCACGACAACACGTGTTTTAGAGTTATCACTCATGGTAAGTCTCCCATCTATTCGTTTATTCACGATTGAAGGTCGTGTGTGCTTCACGATTGAAGGTCGCTTGAGCAGTATTCATTATAACATGCTTGGTTAGAGAAGACAAGAAAGAGGCTGATAATCTACAAGCCTCTCTGTAAATACATATATAATTGTTTAAAAAGAGGATAATTTATAGCTTAATCCCTCTACTGCTTATTATCTTATTTATAAAATAAGCTAAAAATGATATACTGTAATGAGGAGGAATACGTACATGATCCCTTAAAGATACTACCATCCATGTATGTAGAACGATTGTGAAAAACTACAAAGATATTCTAAAATCAAAAAACACCATTTTTACTATTATCATTGTCGCAAGTCTTGGACTTTTAATAGGTTTAGTCATTCATCAAGAAAACATCTTAACAGAAAGAGGCAATATTGCTTTCTTCAAACGGCAAAAAAATGAACAAGATGTCGAACAAGTAAAAAAAGCCATCAAAGATTTTAATATCGATTCTGAAACAATTATAGAGGATTGGAAAAAAATTCAAGAATTGAAGCCAAACACTGACGAAGGCAAGCAAACATTAGCAGACTTTCTTGCTACTACTGCCGATAAAATCACAAATCATTATACTGAAAAAGCTTTAAGATTAGATGTAAAGGAATCCGATAGCCAGTTTGAAGATAAACAAACACTTGAAACAGCCATCACTTCCTTACAAAAAATACTAGAAATCATTAAAAGTGTCAACTCCACAAGCGAACAAGCCACTATTGATGAAAAAATAAAACCCATTCAAGAACTGATTTCTAAATTCCAAAAGCAAGTTGAAGTCTTGGCCAAAAAAGAAGGACAGAAGACTGACAAAAAAGAAACAGGAACGACTAGTAGCGAGGGGGAAAGAGAAACCTATTCTTCAGGAGGAGGGAGCTACACTCCAACCTATACTGAGTCAAATGGGAGCAGATACAGTTCACAAGCGCCTGCAAGCGAACAACCTTCATCTGATAGTGCTGGCAGCAGCGGAAATGATGTGGCAAGTACACAAAATCAAACAGCTAATACTTCAGAAGCTCAAGCAGAGACTAATACCAACAGTAACAATGCTGAAGTTCCCACAACAAACAGTGATGATCTCGCTAGTTTAGGTGGCGGAGTTACATCATTCGGTCAGCGTTAATCCTTAAGGAAAAGACTGGCCAAAAAAGCTTTGAAATCATAAAAACGCATAGTATCAGGTAGACAATGAACTGCACCCCAAAAGTTAGACAGAAAAAATCTAACTTTTGGGGTGCAGTACACAAAAACCTTGATAATATGCGTTTTATTGTGGAAAGATTTACTTCATTTCTTCTGAAATTGAGTTTATATCCATCCTACATAGTAGACAAAAAATCATTACAAAACGGATAAAAATCACAAAATAAGCTCACACTGCCTTATTATGAAAATAAGCTTGCGCCTTTATTTTTACTGCTTATCAACTTTTTAAATCTTTATTCGCTTTCTTAGCAACTGCAATCTGGTATTTCACTTGAACAAATCCTGTACCTCCCAAAGAATTTCGTCTTTGAACAGCAGTTTTAGGTTGCAAGTAGACATAAATATCCTCGGCAATGAGGGAATGATAGGTTTGCAATTCCTCCAGACTCCAATCTTGAATATTTTTAGCAGACTTGATAGAGTCTAGCACTAATCTTCCTACAACCTCATGAGCTTCTCTAAATGGCAAACCTTTCCCTACCAAATAATCTGCTAACTCAGTTGCATTTGAAAAGTCCCTCTCTGTAGATTCTTGCATTTTTTCCTTGTTTACCTGCAAGCTGGATAACATACCTGCCAATACATCAAAGGAATTTAAAATCGTTTCAACCGTTTCGACCGTATCAAACATCTCTTCCTTATCCTCTTGCAAATCCTTATTATAAGCTAAAGGCAAGGACTTCATGACTGTCAATAGTCCAAACAGATTCCCATAAACTCTACCAGTCTTTCCTCGAATCAACTCAGCCATATCTGGATTTTTCTTTTGGGGCATAATAGAGGAACCTGTTGTAAACGTATCTGACAAGGTAATGAATTGGTACTCAAAACTACAACAATTTATTATTTCTTCGCAAAAACGGCTCATATGCATCATGAGTATGCTGGCGTTGGATAGAAATTCTAAGATAAAATCGCGGTCACTAACAGCATCCAAAGAATTTGTATAAGGTTGCTTAAACTCCAGCAAATTGCTAGACAATTGGCGATCAATGGGGAAAGTCGTTCCTGCCAAAGCTGCCGCACCTAGAGGGCATAGGTCTGTATGCTTCTGGTTAAATTCAAAACGTTCACTATCTCTTTGAAACATATTGTAGTAAACCATCAGGTGGCGGGCAAAACTAATAGGCTGAGCATGTTGCAGATGGGTATAGCCCGGCATGATCGTCTCCACATGATTTTCCGCCAAGTCTAATAAAACACCTTTGAGATGAGCCAGTTTATCTAGGACATGGCCAAGTTGTTCCTTAAAAACCTAGGAAAACTACATAAAAATTTCATTCCTAGGCTTATTGATGCTATTTATCTGTGGGGAAACATGAGTATTCAGTCAGTCAAAATAAGCAGAGCTAACTCATTTCCCCTCGCCCAATTCAATGATCCGATGACATTGTTGGGCTACATAAGCATCGTGGGTCACAATAATAACTGTTTTCCCCTCGCGATTCATCTCTAAGAGAAACTTCAAGACCAAATCTCTATTTTCAGGATCCAGAGAACCTGTTGGTTCATCGGCTAAAATCAGCTGGCTGGGTTTTAAGATGGCTCTAGCAACTGCAATTCGTTGTTGCTCCCCACCAGACAACTCGGAAACCTTTTGATGCAAAGTAGCTGACAAACCTACTCTCTCTAAAATCTCTTCCACCTTTTTGAGCTTGTCTTTCTTGGACAATTTCACATATTTCAGTGCCAGCATGAGATTGTACTCGACCGTTTCATCATCAATCAGGGCAAAATTTTGAAACAGATAAGAGATATGTTCACGGATTATTGTTTGCGACTTAGCAGAATTGACCGCTAGATTTGTCTGGCCAAAAATCTCATACCGTCCGCTATAATCACCATCTATCAAACCTAATAAATTTAACAAGGTCGACTTACCACTACCACTCTTACCAACAATGGCTACCAAATCCCCCTGATCAATCCTAAGAGACAAGTGATCCAAAATCACTTTTCCCCCAATGGTTTTGGTAATATTTTCCAACTCAATCATAAGATGCCCCCTTTCAATAACTCTACTAGACTTCTTTTCTCCATCCTAGAAGCCAAGGCTAACACAAATAGTATATCCAAACATGTAAAACCTGCAAACAGTAGAAGTGGCAGGAGCGCATGGGCAAAGAAAATCAATATTAGAAGAGGCAGACTATAGCCCAACAAGAGCAGAACTAAGAGAGCTCTGTAGCGATCGACCAGTTTCCACCCCATAAACTTCTTGGTAATGATATCTATTCGCTTCAATAAGAAAGTTGTTACTAGTAAGAAGTAGGAAATCATCATGCTAAGGAGACCAAACAAAGCAAAGAGTATATTAAGATTTCGAACTGCATCTCGATAAGAATCTACTTTCTCTTGTTGAATGGCTTGAATCGATGAAAATTTTAAATAATTCCCATCTGATAATTTCTCAACTAACTCCGTAATCACTTTTTGATTTTGTTCTGTACTTTCAACTTTCATCGGGTTGTTTAAACCTGTCGTTGACAAGCGAGTCTTTTCTTCCCACATCATGTCTTGATCATTTACCAGACTAATGATTGGATTATGGAGATTTTCCTTTCGCTCATTGTTATAAGGGAAGAAAGACCAATCTCCTTCATAGTAGGCAATTTCTACATCCATATCTTCTATCCTTTGCTTTTGCTGATCTTCATACCTCATCGAAAGATAGGCGATGGATTTTCCCAAGAACTGATTCTTGCCTTCTTGTCCTTTGGCACTGGCTGGCATCAAAATAACTTTTTTAGTGCTGGTATCTGGTAACTTGAATCCCTTGCTCTTTAGAAAATTGCTATTAGCATAGTAAACATCTACCTTATCAGGCAGTTGGTAGTGCTGCACTTGTTCTGCTTTGATGACTGGTTTGATAGGAAGACTCGCACTTCGCACATAATTTACTTGTATTTTTGCTAGCAAATCTTGATAAAATTGGTAGAAATAATCTGTAGATTTCCCTGACCCTGCTAGCTCTTCTTGCCACAGGTTATCATTGAGTTGGAAGGTTTCTAAGGTCAAGTAATTCCCTTGGCTTACCCACTGTTGCTGATAAGCAAGTTCTTTGTTTTCTTGTTCTAGACTTCTGCCTACCCCAATCAGTAAGGCCGTCAGTAAAATAGTTGTCCCTATTTTCATCACATAATTGAAGATTAGACCAAGTTTGACAGATGAAAAACCTTTCAACATGGAGCTGACTGTCATTTTTTGAACCATCAGGTAGGTCAGCCAACTGATGAACAAATACAACTGTAAAAGCAGAAATTGGGATAAGAGTAAACTTGGGAACAGAAGTTTTGGTCTGTAGTCCAGCACTAAAAATAGCCCCAAGTCAATGATAAGACTTCCACCCAAGAGAAGATAAAAATTAGTCTTTACAAAACCAGCTAAAATCGCCCTGCTTTGAAAACCAAGTAACTTTTGAACCCCCACTCGTTTCATCTCCATCATCGGCTGATAAACTGTTACTAACACAAGAAGTAAAATAGCTAAGACAAAAACAATGGCAGATAAAAGCAAATCTCGATTTATGACTTCCACTGCACTTTTATAGGTAGGCTCTAGCAAGGTAGCCTGGTCTATCTTGAAAAAATCGCTCCATTTCTGTACAATCCTATCCTTATCCATCTCTTGTGTAGAAGTTATCGTATAGCGACCATTTAAACTACGAGATGTATCCTTGATATAGGTTTGAAAAGTCATAACCTGAATAGACTTGGCTTTTAGAAAGGTCGGAATCGTACCAAGTTTATTAGAAATTTCTTTATTACTGTAGACTCCTTCACCATCTGTGGTAAAATCAAGAGAAGAAATCCCAAACTCTTGGTAGGGGAAAGTATCTTTATCAAAAACACCAGACTTGATTACCTCATCACCACTGTCTGTTTTGATGATGGAGACCTTGTACTCCTTTGATACATCCTCAAAAAATCGAAGAACAGACGCTGCAGGTTCGTTAATATCTTTCAAATACAAATCCAAAGAATCTACAGTCTTTCCCATTTCCCGAATCCGAACCGCTTCACGTGTGTAGTTTACATTAAAAACAAAAAAAGTGGTACACAGCAACAGCAGAAACATACAAAGATGACTGATTTTTTTCATAGAGATACCTCCCGTGAAGAGACGAAAGCGAGATAGGTGCAGGTACTTTTTATTTTTTACTAAATTTTAAGTATGTGTAAATAAATCCTGCACTTATAGCCAGAGTTGTCCACCATTTAAAATCAATATGCAAAAGTGAAAAGATTATAAAACTGATGATTAGCGAGGTTAAAATATAAACAATGATTAAAATTTTATTTTTCATAGGAATTGCCTTTCTGAATGGATTCTAGTGTTTACAGCTCATTTGTAAAGTTTACAATAAACAACTAGGGCAATTGTCAATCAGAATGTTCTTGTATTTGTCAACAATCCGAGAAAATCTTGTCGTTTCAAGTCGGAAAAATGTTTGGTAGAAAGACTTTCCTTTTGAAGTCCATCATCTCTAACCTGTAAATAATAGCTATGTTGGCTTGTTTTAATCGTCAAAAAGTCTCCAAATACAAAGGCTCTTTTCCAGTTGCGAATCTCAAATTCTTTCATCTCTGATTTTGGAATGCGGATAAGTCCTTGCCGCAAATCGTGACGGTGCTCACTTGTGAAAGTCATCCCATTTCCAAGATTTCTTATCAGCAGTTCATCTGGAGTTACCATCACCAGCGCTATTTTAGTTAAGAAAATTTCAACTGTTGGTGGTAAAATCGCCAAATCAAACCAGGGATGTAGGTAGCGATAGGCTAAGAAATAATGAGGCTCCTCACCCAATCCTAGTTGTTTATATAAGTCCTTGACCTCACTATCTAACCTCGCTTCAAAAGACACATCCGAATGTTCTTCTTCCTTCCTCTGATTAAAATAACGCATCCAGACTAGGAAACCTATAAAGACTAGGACAAATATTCCTGATAAAAGATATTTTAAATTGTAGTTCATCACTTAACCTCCTGATTCACGCCTCTGCCTAAAACAGAGACCTATTTATTTTGAAAATAGTTCCATAACAATTTTAAATAAGTCTGGTGTCATTAAAATTAGGATAATTCCTATCACAAATATCATGACTACTCGAAAAAGCTCCTTATTTTTAAACATTTTTCCACCCCTTTTCTAGTTACATCATAGTACTCATTAACCCCATATTAAAATTACACCAAACTTATTTTAGCTTTCTTTTTTACTTTTTATATTACTATGATACAATATTTTTAATAGGATTTTATTATTTGTTAACTTTTTTCACGAAAAGGAGAAAATCATGCGTTATGATTTCGGGAAAGTATATTGAAAGACCTATAATAAAGTTAGCCAGCTACCATTACTAAAAGTTAGATGTCTTAACTAATTTACCGTTTTTCAATTCAAGAACAATATCAGATAATACTTCAATATCCTCTTTATTGTGAGATGTGACCAACATAGTAATATGATTCTTTCGAGCATAACTCTTAATTATTTTTCTAAGTTCTTCTACACCTTCATAGTCCATACTATTAAATGGTTCATCTAGGAGTAAAATCTTAGGATTTTCCATCAATGCTTGGGCAATCCCTAATCTTTGTAGCATGCCTAATGAATAATTTTTTACTTTTACATCTTTATCCTGATATAAACCTACCTTATTCAATACTTCCTCAATCTCTTTCTTAGTAATTTTATTTTTGATTGCAGCTAATTGCTCTAAATTCTCTAATGCAGTTAGACTAGGCAAAAATCCCGGATGTTCAATAAGTAACCCTACATCAAGTGGCATAGAACCATTTTCCCCAACAATTACACTCCCAACTGTAATCTTACCAGTAGTAGGTTTCATTAACCCTGAAAGCATTTTAAATAATACACTTTTACCGCATCCATTGGTTCCTACAATTCCATATATTTTACCTGATTCAAAAACATAACTAACATCATCTATAACATACTTTTTCCCAAATATTTTTGAAAGATGATCTACTTTTATACAATTCATACGTTTCAACTCCTTACTCATTTTGATACTGCTTACTTCCTTTAGGTAATGCAATATCTTTATTTTCAAATATTTTAAAATTTAATAGAAGCAACATTGCATCAACAAATACCAATATCCCACATCTACCAATGAAATTTATACCGTAACCATATACTGAACCAGAAATAGAAAACAATGAAAATTGTCTCAGATGTTCTCCTAAAAAGCCCAATGTTGAACCCGCCATTATAATCAAAGTGCCCGTATAGATAACAAATACTAACGATTGTGATATTCTAAACTGTGTTAAAAGTGCATGGAGCAGGGAAAAGAAATATAGCAACAATCCTTGTAAAATTATTATCTTTCCTATCTCATAAATTACTATATTCGTTTCAAAATTTCCAAATAAATACGTTTCTGAAAATTTTTTTGTGGCTGTTGAAATGCCGATGCCAAAGTTAGAATCTCCTATTCCTACTATGGTGGAAAATATACAAATACTGACCACATAATAAATCACACTTTTCAAAATTTTGAAATGCTTATTTCTATAAAAATCATTTCTACTTGAATACCTACTTAGTACAAAAAATATATTTTGTTCAACTGGGCTTTGTAGCATCATTATGAAAGCTAATAAAAACGGAAATGTGAAATATCCAGTATAGGAATCATTAAACATGATAAGAATCAGCTCACCAAAATGAAAATTCCCAAATTTATATTTCAATACTATCAGCTGACTAAAATTTGCTAATATAGCAAAAGCAACTAATAAATATATAAAACCTATATAAAAATCTTCTTTATTCTTTAATTCTTTAAATTTCTTCATCAATTTCTATATCCCTTTTAAATTTTTTATACGACATCCAATATGATATTACTATTACAAGGATCAAATATACAAAAACAAATATTACGCTTATTCCTTTTACTCTTGAAACATCAAAAATTGCCATTGGTTCAATTTTAGTAAGACCTAAAAACATAGCAAACAATGATCCTATTGTCGTTAAAATAAATGGGGATAACCATGCAACAAATTTGCTCTTAATAAAATATGACATCGCCAATCCAACACTACTATATGCAACGCCAACAAAGGAACAATGTAAAATGATTATTACTACATAAAATAACGGAGATGTCCTCACTGCTGATTCATAAATAGAAACTTTTGTTATTGCATAATATGCATCCATATTTATACTTCTATTAAAAAATAAAATTGACATTATCAAGAATAATAACATTCCAAAAATAAATGTTGTAAATGATATGAATCCATTGATTATAAAAATAGAATTAAAATACTGTTTATATCCCATTCTTGATACAATATATTTCATTGTTCCACTTTTTCTATTTTCGATATGCTGTGACGCAAAAGGAATTGTTGCAATAAGAGGTGCCAAAACTATTAACAACGACCTATCACCATTATAACCTTGTAAAAATGCCACAATATAATCATGATTAAAAAAATACTCCATCCCCTCTTCAATAAATGCACTTACAGAAAATATCATAGAAGTTAAAATAATTAATATTGCTAAAAAGAATTGCTTATTTTTCATCCCTTTTAAAAACATACTGACCTTGTAATCCATACTTCTCTCCTATAAAACAAATGGGATGAGCGAACATTCTCACCCCCAAATATACAAACCTATATTCTAACTCTTAATACTCATCAGGACTCCATGAACCGCTGGTTTGAACTTTAACATATGTTGCGAACCCTGTCCATCCACCCAATCTAAGATTAGATCCTTCTGCATCTTTACTTTTTATATTACTATGATACAATATTTTTAATAGGATTTTATTGTTTGTTAACTTTTTTCACAAAAAGGAGAAAGCCCATGCGTTATGATTTCGGAAAAGTCTATAAAGAAATACGTGAGTCAAAAGGATTGACCCAAGAAGAGGTCTGTGGGGAGGTTCTCTCAAGAACCAGCCTATCAAAGATTGAAAGTGGTAAGGCAACTCCTAAATATGAAAATATGGAGTTTCTTCTCCGGCAAATGAATATGAGTTTTGAAGAATTTGACTACATCTGCCATCTCTATCAGCCGAGCCAACGGACAGAAATCATGCAAACTTATCTCAATATGAATTCCATCATTGGTGGCAGTAGTCTAGTTGATTTTTTTGAAACATGCCAAAACTATCTCAAGACCCATCATGACCTGCCTATAGAAGAAATCAGGGATATGCTTGAAGTTGTCATTCATATTCGTCAACATGGTACAGAGCAACTGTCAGACCAAGTGAAACAGACTATCAAAAAACTTTGGGAAAAAATTGAAAAACAAGATACATGGTATGAAAGTGACCTAAAAATCCTCAATACCATCCTTTTCAGCTTTCCAATTGCACACCTCCATCTCATCACTGGAAAAATCTTGAAACGCTTAGAAGTCTATAAAAACTACCAACATTTATATGACTTACGAATGGCAATCCTACTCAATCTTTCCACCATTTACTTATACCATCAAGACAAAAACATGTGTCAACAAATCTGCTATACTTTACTAGAGGATGCAAAGAACAAGAAAAGCTACGATATGCTTGCTATCTGCTATGTCCGTATTGGGATTTGTAGGGATGATGCTAAACTTATCCAAAAAGGGTTCTCCCTTCTAGAGCTGACCGATGAAACTTCCATTCTAGCCTTTCTCAAAAAAGAAGTGGAGATCTATTATCAACCGAAAGAAATATAAAAAAGTCGAGGGATTTCCTCGACTTTTTCAAATTATTCTGTTCGTTATTTCTTAATACCAGCCGTTGTTAAGCCAGAAGTTTTTAGCAGCTGACCATGAACCGTAACGTCCTGCAACGTAAGCATCTGCTACACGTTCTTGGTTTTCAGCTGAGTAGTCACCGTTCAAGTATGAATCTGTCAATTGGTAACGTCCAATGTATTGGCCGTTTGTAGCTGTATAGCTACCACCTGATTCTTTTTGTGCAATCCATTCTTTAGCTTCTGCTTCAGATCCGCTTACAGTTGCAGCTGGTGCTGAAGTTTCTGCTGCAGCAACCGTTTCTTCTGCTGCAGGTGCGCTTGCCACTGGAGCTTCTTCTGCTACTTCTGTAGTTTCTGCTACTGGAGCTGAAACGGTTTCATCTTGAGCTGCTGGTGCCGCATAAGTAGCTGGCGCTGGTGTTGCAGCAGGCGCTACAGGGCCATCAATCACCAACTCTTGACCAACATAAATCAAATGAATGTTGTCAATGTGGTTATTTTCTGCCAATTTCTCAACAGTTGTGTTGTGAGTTTCAGCGATTTCTGAAAGTGTATCACCTTCTTTAACAGTGTAAGTTGATGATTCTTGAGCAGATACAAATGATGGAGCAAATACTGCAAACAAGGCAGCTACTCCTGCAAGAGTTGTTTTAATCTTTTTAGTTGTTGATTTCATATTTGAAAATTCTCCTTCTTTCTATAGTTCTATCATACCCTTTAAATATTACCGTTTCTTGACACTTTTATGTAGAAATATTACAAAATTATTTTTTATTTCCCTAAATAAGCCTTTTTTTGTTACAAAAGATGCTTTTTTATGCTATTTGTAGTGTAAAAAGGTTTTCATCCACAATTAAAGCCAAGACCTTCATTCTTTGATATAATAGAGATAAGAATTTTTATAAGGGGAAACTGATGAAATCACTTCGTTTTCAATCTGTCTTTGATATCATCGGACCAGTTATGATTGGCCCATCTAGTAGCCATACCGCTGGTGCTGTTCGTATTGGGAAGATTGTCTCTTCCATTTTTGATGATACTCCGACAGAAGTCGAATTCCAACTATTTAACTCATTTGCCAAAACCCATCGAGGTCACGGAACAGACCTAGCTCTTGTTGCAGGTATTTTAGGCATGGATACAGATGATCCTGAAATCCCAAATAGTCTGGAAATTGCCCACAAGCGCGGTATTAAGATTGTCTGGACCATTCAGAAAGACAGCAATGCTCCTCATCCAAACACCACTAAAATTACCGTCAAAAATGCTCACAAGACCATCAGTGTGACTGGTATTTCTATCGGTGGAGGAAATATTCAGGTAACCGAACTCAATGGCTTTGCCGTCTCTCTCAATATGAATACACCGACTATCATCATTGTTCATCAAGATATTCCAGGTATGATTGCCCTCGTAACAGAGGCCCTTTCACGCTATGGTATCAATATCGCCCAGATGAATGTTACTCGTGAAAAAGCTGGTGAAAAAGCTATTATGATTATCGAAGTTGACAGTCGCAACTGTGATGAAGCCATCGAAGAAATTCGAAAAATCCCTCATCTCCACAATGTCAATTTCTTTAAATAGGAGGAAGCATGTTTTATTCTATCAAAGAATTGGTCGAGCAAGCAGATCTGGACTTTCAAGGAAATGTCGCAGAACTCATGATTACAACAGAGTTTGAATTGACCGGTCGCGAACGTGAAGAAGTCTTCCTTCTCATGGAACGCAATCTGGAAGTCATGAAAGCCTCTGTCCAACTTGGCCTCAATGAAAATAAATCTCGTAGTGGCCTGACAGGTGGAGATGCTGCCAAATTGGATCACTACATCAAAAACAGAAAAACTCTATCAGATTATACGATTCTCTCTGCTGCACGAAATGCCATCGCAGTCAATGAACACAATGCCAAAATGGGCTTGGTCTGTGCCACTCCGACCGCAGGAAGTGCTGGCTGTCTGCCCTCCGTTCTCACTGCTGCTATTGAAAAATTAGACCTCAGCCACGAGCAACAGCTGGATTTCCTCTTTGCTGCCGGTGCCTTTGGACTAGTCATCGCAAATAATGCCTCTATCTCAGGAGCTGAAGGTGGCTGTCAGGCTGAGGTTGGTTCGGCCTCTGCTATGAGTGCTGCAGCCTTGACTCTGGCTGCAGGTGGGACACCTTATCAGGCCAGTCAAGCCATTGCCTTTGTCATTAAAAATATGCTAGGCCTCATCTGTGACCCTGTTGCCGGCTTGGTTGAAGTTCCCTGTGTCAAGCGCAATGCCATGGGAGCTAGCTTTGCCTTCATCGCAGCAGACATGGCCTTGGCAGGTATCGAATCTAAAATTCCTGTGGATGAAGTTATCGATGCCATGTACCAAGTAGGAGCAAGCATGCCAACTGCCTTTCGTGAAACAGCTGAAGGTGGACTCGCTGCCACACCAACTGGTCGTCGTCTCCAAAAAGAAATTTTCGGAGAATAAGCTTATCAAATAGGAGAAACCATGACCTCTATCACAGCTATCTTTTTCGACCTAGATGGAACCCTCGTTGATAGTTCTATCGGGATTCACAATGCCTTTACCCATACCTTTAAGGAGCTCGGGGTACCTAGCCCTGATGCCAAAACTATTCGTGGTTTTATGGGACCGCCTCTTGAAAGTAGTTTTGCGACCTGCCTTCCCAAAGAACAAATCTCTGAAGCCGTGCAGATATACCGTTCGTACTATAAGGAGAAAGGCATCCATGAAGCTCAGCTCTTCCCTCATATTGTAGGCTTGCTTGAGAAGTTATCGAGCAATTACCCTCTTTATATCACCACTACAAAGAATACTCCAACCGCTCAAGACATGACTAAAAACTTGGGAATCCATCATTTCTTTGATAGCATTTATGGCTCCAGCCCTGAAGCACCTCATAAGGCAGATGTCATTCGCCAAGCCTTACAAACACATCAACTAGCACCAGAACAAGCCATCATCATCGGCGATACCAAGTTTGATATGCTGGGAGCCCAAGAAACAGGCATTCAGAAATTGGCCGTCACTTGGGGATTTGGAGAACAAGCAGATCTACTAAACTATCAGCCTGATTATATCGCCCACAAACCCCTACAAGTTTTGAGGTATTTTCAATAACATAGACTGGGCGACAACTCTATTTCAGAAGAAAATGGAGCAAGTTTACACATAACAAAACGCATATTACCAAGGTTTTTCGATTCCTGATAATATGCGTTTTTCTGTTTTATTCAACATGGGTTGTTTGATTGGCAAAGGCGATAATAGCTTGCTTCAACTCATCTCCACTAAGAGTGCGGAACTCTTCAATTTTTTGATCGATGGCTTCTAGAGGCATGACATTAACCTTACCAACGAAAATCTTATCCATAACCTGATTATCAACAAGTTCGGTTGATACCAAGAGTTCTTCGTAAAGTTTTTCGCCTGGGCGGATTCCAACTTCAACGATTGGAATTTCGCTTTCGGTGTGTCCACTTAGAAGGACCATTTTCTTGGCCAAGTCATAAATCTTGACTGGTTTGCCCATATCAAGGATAAAGACTTCTCCATCTTTAGCATAAGCACCAGCATGGATAACCAGACGGCTAGCTTCTGGAATAGTCATAAAGTAACGGGTCATGCGGAAGTCTGTCACCGTTACAGGACCACCTTCAGCAATCTGACGTTCAAAGACTGGAATGACACTACCACGGCTACCAAGAACATTCCCAAAACGAACTGCACAGTAGGTTGATTGGCTACGTTGGTTAAAGCCAGTGACAATCAACTCAGCTACGCGCTTAGTTGCTCCCATAACATTTGGTGGATTAACTGCCTTATCTGTCGAAATCATAACCATCTTAGGTACTTTGGCTTCATCAACAGCCTTAGCAACGTTGTAGGTTCCACGGATATTGTTTTTGAAGGCTTCTTTTGGATTGCGTTCCATCATAGGAACGTGCTTGTGAGCAGCCGCATGATAAACAATAGCTGGCTTGTACTGCTCAAAGACTTGCAACAAACGGTCATAGTCCTGAATATCCGCAATCACAGGTACATAATCAATCCCTTGGAACTTACGAATCAGTTCATGATAAACAAGGTAGATTGAGTTTTCCCCATGACCGAGCAAGACGATGCGTTCAGGATTGAAGCGACTAACTTGGCGACAGATTTCAGAACCGATTGAGCCACCAGCACCTGTGACTAAGATTGTCTTACCTGTCAGTTCTGCGCCCAGACGCGATTCATCAAGACGAATTTCCTGACGGCCCAAAAGGTCTGTGATATCAATCTTCTGGAAGCCTCCACCTGCTTGGTGAAGTCCCTGAACAACTGTTTCAACCTTAGGCATCTTGTAACATTTGACACCCAGCTTATTACACATCTGCAAGATACGTTCATACTCTGACGGATCAAGCGACGGAATCGCAACGATAACACGCTCGATTTGATGGCGTTTGGCTAATTCAGGCAGATCATCATATGAACCCAAAACAGGGATTCCACCAAGTTTTTGGCCCTTTTTCTTAGAATCCTTGTCCAAAATACCGACAAGTTCTAATTCACTAGTTGGATGTTGGTAACTATCCATAAAGAGAGCTCCACCATCACCGGCACCAATCAAGAAGGTCCGACGGTGTTCTCCATCACCACTTCCCTTTTTGCGTTTAGAGTAGATTAACTGCCAAGTAATCCGTGGCAATAAAATCAAGAAAGTACTCAACAAGATAAAGAGTACGATAAAACGGATGGAGAAGAGGGGCAAGAAGGCATAGCAGATACTATATGACAAGATACTGCTAGCAGTCACACCAAAAAAGATTTTCATGAAATCCGTAATCTTGCTGTAACGACTGATACTAGCGTTCAATCCCCAAAATCCAATCATCAATTGATAGAACAAGAAGGCCAAACTCGTATAGATGATGTAGTCAACAGGTGCTGGATTAATCAAGCCGTAGAATAAGATATAAGATACAATGATAGAAACCACCATACTCAAAATATCAAATATGCCCCAGAAAACCTGTTTTTGTTGTTTATTTAAAATTTCCACCAGATCAATCACATAATCTGTGAGTTTTTTATTCATAGAAATTTACTCCTCCTTAAAAGAGATGAATAGTTATATTGTTATTATAATACTTTTTCTCTAGTTTATGATTTGCTACAATCTTTTACTTGCTTTTTCGTAACAGTTTCATAAAAATAAACTGTCGGACAAATCCAGGACAAAGAGCAACAACCATCTGAATGGCAACACTCTTGGCATACTCCATGTAAGAAATTTGTCCTCGCTTCAGCATGCGCTGACGAGCCTGACGATAGAGCTTGAGGTAACGCAGTCCCCCACGACGCTCAAACATCCCTGCTCCGACACGAACCTTACACAAGATTTGATCCAGATTTCCAGTCTTGGCTCCTGCAGCAATCATATTGAGCCAGAGGAGGTCATCCTCCATATAAAGGCCATTCTCATAGTTGCCTGCCTTGAGAACCATGTCCTTCTTGAACATGACAGTCATGTGGTTAAAGGCACTTCTCATCCTTTGGTAAGCTACAATATCTGCATGCTGGGTTGGAACACGACGGTAAGAAACAATCTCATCAGGATTGTCAATAAACTCTGCAATATGTCCACCTAATAGGTCGAGCTTGTCCTTCTCCATTAGCTGAGCCTGTTTCTCAAAACGGTCTGGAACAGCTATATCATCTGTATCCATACGAGCGATGATATCGTACTGACACTGCAAAACACCCTGTCGAAGAGCCAGACCCAAACCTTGATTCTGCTCAAGAGGATAGCGTTTCACTGGAATATCAGACTCAGCTTCAAGCTGGTCTAATACCTGATAGAGCTCAGGTGTCAAAGGCCCATCCTCAACCAGAACCAATTCGCTCGGTTTCAGGGTCTGATTTTGAACACTCTCAATAGCATCCTTTAAAAATGTCGGATTTTCCTTGATATAGACCGACATCAATACGCTGATTTTTTGCTTTTCAGACACAGTTTTTCTCCAATGTATAGATTTCCTTCCACTATTTTATCATAATTTTCAAGACTTTCCCATTTTTATCTTGAAAGCCCAAAACCTTACTTGACATTATAAGGAAAAAACCTTAAAATAAGCTGTTATTAAAATCAGCTAGAAGAGGTATTATATGAAAAAGCAATCACTCTTTTTTGTTCCAGGTATTATCCTGATTGGTGTTTCCTTGCGGACTCCTTTTACTGTTTTACCCATTATATTGGGAGATATTTCGCAAGGGTTGGGAGTAGAAGTTAGTTCGCTTGGTGTCTTGACCAGCCTTCCTCTCCTCATGTTTACCCTCTTCTCGCTCTTTTCTACCCGACTGGCTCAAAAAATCGGCTTGGAGCATCTCTTCACCTACAGCCTTTTCTTCTTGACCATCGGTTCTCTCATTCGACTAATCAATCTGCCTCTGCTCTATCTAGGAACCTTGATGGTTGGGGCAAGTATCGCAGTCATCAATGTTCTGCTTCCTAGTCTTATCCAAGCCAATCAACCAAAGAAAATTGGTTTTCTGACTACCTTATATGTAACCTCTATGGGGATTGCAACGGCTCTGGCCTCCTATCTGGCTGTGCCTATTACACAAGCCAGTTCTTGGAAAGGACTTATCATCCTCCTCACCCTGCTCTGTCTAGCAACTTTTTTAGTATGGCTCCCAAATCACCGCTATAATCACAAACTGGCTCCGCAAACCAAACAAAAAAGCAAAGCAAAGGTCATGCGTAATAAACAGGTCTGGGCAGTTATTGTCTTTGCAGGTTTTCAATCCTTGCTCTTTTACACCGCTATGACCTGGCTACCTACCATGGCCATCCATGCAGGCCTATCCAGTCACGAAGCTGGCTTGCTAACCTCTATCTTCTCTCTGATTAGCATTCCTTTTTCAATGACCATCCCAAGCCTGACAACTAGCTTGTCAACTCGCAACCGTCAGCTCATGCTCACTCTGGTTTCACTAGCTGGTGTGGTCGGCATTTCCATGCTCTTCTTCCCGATCAATCATTTCATTTACTGGCTTGCCATCCATCTCCTCATCGGAACCGCAACCAGCGCCCTCTTCCCTTATCTCATGGTCAACTTTTCACTCAAGACAAGCGCTCCTGAAAAGACAGCCCAATTGTCTGGCCTATCTCAAACAGGAGGCTATATCCTAGCAGCCTTTGGACCGACTCTCTTTGGTTACAGTTTTGACCTGTTCCATTCTTGGGTGCCAGCTGTAGCTGCTCTCTTGCTGGTCGATATCCTGATGACTGTGGCCCTCTTTACAGTGGATAGGGCTGATAAAATCCTTTAAACTTCTAGTTTTTCCTAGAAGTTTTTTATATATAAAAATTTTACACATTTCTCTTGACAGGGCTTTCTTTTAGATGTACAATGTATGTGTAGAAAAATTATATATAAAAATCTTACACATTAGAAAAGGAGGTTCCCCATGTACTTTCCAACATCCTCTGCCTTGATTGAATTTCTCATCTTGGCTGTACTGGAGCAGGATGATTCTTATGGTTATGAGATTAGCCAAACCATTAAGCTGATCGCTAATATCAAAGAATCTACACTCTATCCTATCCTAAAAAAATTGGAAGGCAATAGCTTTCTGACAACCTATTCTAGAGAGTTCCAAGGTCGCATGCGCAAATACTACTCCTTGACAAATGGTGGTATAGAACAGCTCGTGACCCTAAAAGATGAATGGGCACTCTATACAGACACCATCAATGGCATCATAGAAGGGAGTATCCGCCATGACAAGAACTGAATACCTGACTCAGCTAGAACTCTATCTCAAGAAACTACCTGAAACTGACCGCATCGAAGCCATGGACTATTTCAGAGAACTCTTTGACGATGCTGGAGTCGAAGGAGAAGAAGAACTTATTGCTAGCTTAGGAACTCCTAAGGAAGCAGCCCACGAAGTTCTATCAAATCTTCTAGATAAAAAAATCAATGAGGCACCCGCTCAAAAGAATAACCGACAAATTTTGCATATCGCCTTGTTAGCTTTGCTTGCAGCCCCTATCGGTATTCCTCTGGGAATCGCCATCCTCGTGTCCCTGTTCGCAATCCTTGTGGCAGCTTTGACTGTCATTCTGGCTTTCTTTGCGGTTTCCATACTTGGTATCATCGGCGGATTCCTATTTTTAGTTGAAAGTTTTACTGTCCTAGCCCAAGCTAAATCAGCCTTTATCTTGATTTTCGGTTCTGGTTTACTAGCTATAGGTGCTTCTTCACTAGTCTTACTAGGCATTTCCTATGTAGCTCGTTTCTTCGGTCTACTCATTGTTCGCTTGGTGCAATTTGTTCTTAAAAAAGGAAAGAGAGGTGACCAGTATGCGTAAATGGACAAAAGGATTTCTCATCTTTGGTGTGGTGACTACTGTTATCGGCTTTATCCTGCTCTTTGTAGGTATCCAATCTGACGGGATCAAGAGCCTACTTGCCATGTCCAAGGAGCCTGTCTATGATAGTCGGATGGAAGAGTTGACCTTTGGCAAGGAAGTCGAAAACTTAGAGATCACTCTCCACCAACACGCGCTGACCATCACAGACTCTTTCGATGATCAAATCCACATTTCTTACCATCCATCTCTTTCTAATCACCATGATCTTATCACAAATCAGAACGATAAAACGCTGAGCCTCACTGATAAGAAACTGTCTGAAACTCCATTTCTCTCTTCTGGAATTGGCGGGATTCTCCATATCGCAAGTAGCTACTCTAGTCGTTTTGATGAAGTTATTCTCCAATTGCCAAAAGGAAGAAGTCTAAAAGGAATCAACGTGTCAGCTAATCGTGGACAAACCAGTATCACTAATGCTAGTCTTGAAAATGCGACCATCAATACCAATAATGGCTATCTCCTCCGAATTGAAGGAAGTCGTATCAAAAACAGTAAACTCACAACCCCTAATATCATTAATATCTTTGATACAGACCTTACAGATAGTCAGCTAGAATCAACAGAAAATCACTTCCACGCTGAAAAAATCCAAGTACACGGTAAGGTGGAATTGGTGACGAAAACAGACCTAAACCTCCTACTTTCCGAAGAAGAAAAACAAAGAATCAACTTAGATCTTTCAACAAAACATGGTTCTATTATCCATTTTCTGAGAGAAGGAAGACATTCGTTTAAAAATAAAGAAAACAAAGATGAACATTTAAGCAATCCTTATAAAACAGAAAAAGCTGATGTGAAAGATCAACTCATAGCAAGGGCAGACCAGTATATCTATCTACTCAAAGCAGAGGAACACGAGTCTTCTTCTAGAAATCGTTGACAAAAGCGCTTACATCTGCTACTATAAAAGCATATTTATATAACTAAAAAGGAGGTTCTACCATGAAACAAGAATGGTTTGAAAGTAATGATTTTGTAAAAACAACAAGCAAGAACAAGCCTGAAGAACAACCTAAAAATCTTGCAGACAAGGCTGAAGAAACGATAGCCGATCTCGATACACCAATTGAAAAAAATACTCAAGTAGAGGAGGAAGTCTCTCAAGCTGAAGTCGAACTTGAAAGCCAGCAAGAAGAGAAAATTGAAATGCCTGAAGACAGTGAAGCGAAAACAGAAACAGAAGAAAAGAAAGCATTAGATGCTACTGAAGAAGAGCCAGACATTTCTAAAGAAATAGAAAAAGTCACTATAGCTGAAGAAATCCAAAAAGCACTTCCTCAGCAAAAAACAACTACGAAAGAGCCCCTTCTTCTCAGTAAATCCTTAGAAAGTCCTTATATTCCCGACCAAGCTCCAAAATCGACGGATAAATGGAAAGAGCAAGTGCTTGATTTTTGGTCTTGGCTAGTGGAAGCTCTCAAATCTCCTACAAGCAAGCTTGAAACAAGTAGCACACACAGTTACACAGCCTTTCTCTTACTCATTCTGTTTTCTGCATCTTCCTTTTTCTTTAGTATCTACCACATCAAACATGCTTACTATGGACATATAGCAACTATGCATAATCACTTCCCTGAACAATTTGCTTCATTAAATCTCTTTTCGATTATCTCTATCCTAGTAGCAACAACACTCTTCTTCTTTTCATTCCTCTTGGGTAGTTTCGTCGTGAGACGATTTATCTACCAAGAAAAGGACTGGACCCTAGAAAAAGTTCTCCAACAATATAGTCAACTCTTGGCAATTCCAATCTTCCTCACTGCTATTGCTAGTTTCTTTGCCTTCTTTGACAGCCTACGATTTACAGCCCTCTTGTGTGTGATTAGCATTGGAATCATTCTACTTGCTAGTCTCCATATCATTACAAGGCCAAGTCAAACAAGTGAAGCTGACTCCTTCTATCAATTATTCTTGTCTGTCCTTGTGAATGGGGTCATCATCCTCCTCTTCTTTGTAGCTGAAGTAGCACTGATTGGAGATTATCTTCGTATCTTGGCCTTTCTTTAAACTTCATACTCTTCGAAAATCAAATTCAAACCACGTCAGCTTCGCCTTACCGTACTCAAGTACAGCCTGCGGCTAGCTTCCTAGTTTGCTCTTTGATTTTCATTGAGTATCAATCCTGTCTTCCATGGCAGGATTTTTCTATGCCAAAAAGCAAGTCAATTGACCTGCTTTACTTTTCTTGTGCTAATGTTTTAAAATCTTTGTCTAAGATGGGTTGCACTTCTAATTGATTGGCATCTAGTTGGTGGTAAAATTCTGACGGTAGTACCTCAAGGAATTTTGCATAGTCCAAGCGAGCAATGGCTTCATAGTCTTCTGGTTTAGAACCATCTCCTGTGATTTGAACCAAGTCAATCTCCCACTGCACTTCCTTATCCACCAATTGCTCAATATAGGCTGCAGGAACAAATGGTTCTCTCGGTAACACTGTCTTGACTCCTTGAGCTAGATGGTAAACGCCATGCACTTGCCCTTCTCCATCCTGATAGAAGGAAACTCTTGCAAAGTAGGCATCTGTCTCTTGAACCGCACGTACACGCGCTTCAAACTGAGCCAAGCCGTCTTCCTCTAAAAAGCTTTTCAAATCATCATGACTAAAGAAAACAGGATTAAAAATTCCTTGGCAAATCATAAAGCGTGCTGCACTATCAGCCAGATGGGCTTGAATACCTGCTTGGAAATAAGCTTCAAAGTCAAAACCATCGAGCCCTTCAATCTCAGTTCCTGTGTAAGCAAGCAGGGCATCTAAAAATGCTTTGATAATCTCCCAGTCTGTCTTCGTTAATAGATCAGGAAGCTCGACACGATAAGCCTTTTGACCATCAGCATAACTAATTTTAAAGAGAAATTGTGATTGCCCCACTATCGCACACTCGATATACTCGAGACGGTTAAGAGGCTGACGGAGATAGACTGCATCATAGCTATGTGACTCCAAACCATCTACCAAAGCCAAGATGGACTTGGCAGTCAAAATTTCCTGTTCTCCTAAAATGCTCTGTTTATTTGGAATAAAAAATGTTTTCGTCATAACTGGACTCCTTTTGAAATCGTTTACATATAGTATACCCTATTTTCCTGAAAGATACAGAAACAAACTTTAGATTTTTGAGTAAAAAGCATAGAAAAACAGCCCCTAAGGACTGTTTGATCTTATACAGTAGCTGCTTGATCCAAGCTTTCACCGATAGCGGCTAGGCGCTCGATCACTTCTGCTTGTGTCAATTCATTTTCTGAGACATAGCGGTTACGTGGGTGAACACGGCACTCGTGTGAGCATCCACGAAGGTACTTGTATTCATTTTCTTCTGATGTCAAGATACGACGGTTACAGAATGGATTTCCACAGTTTACATAACGTTCACATGGTGTTCCATCAAACCAGTCTTTCCCTACGATAGTTGGGTTGACATGGTTGACATCAACGGCGATACGCTCGTCAAAGACGTACATTTTCCCATCCCAAAGCTCACCTTGGACTTCTGGGTCTTTACCGTAAGTCGCGATTCCTCCGTGCAATTGACCGACATCTTTGTAGCCTTCACGGACCATCCAGCCTGAGAATTTCTCACAGCGAACTCCACCTGTACAGTAAACTACGACACGCTTGTCCATGAATTTTTCCTTGTTGTCACGGACCCATTGTGGCAACTCACGGAAGTTGCGGATATCTGGGCGGATAGCCCCACGGAAATGTCCTAGGTCGTACTCATAATCATTACGTGTGTCAAGAACAACTGTATCTTCGTCAAGAAGAGCTTCTTTAAACTCTTTTGGAGACAAGTAAGCACCTGTTGTTTCAAGCGGGTTGATGTCGTTGTCAAAGTCGTTATCTTCCAAACCAAGGTGGACAATTTCTTTCTTGTAGCGAACAAACATCTTCTTGAAGGCTTGTTCATTTTCTTCGTCAATCTTGAACCAGAGGTCTTCCATGCCTGGGAGGCTGTGAACGTAGTCCATGTATTTTTGAGTTGTTTCGTAGTCACCTGAAACTGTTCCGTTAATTCCTTCGTCAGCGACTAGGATACGGCCTTTAAGGCCTATTGATTTACAGAAAGCCAAGTGGTCAGCAGCAAATTGCTCTGCATTTTCAATTGGAGTATAAAGGTAGTAAAGTAAGACACGAATATCTTTTGCCATAAGATTTGTTCTCTTTTCTATTCTTAAATTTTCAGAATTTTTCATCTAACTATACTAGTATACCTGCTTGAGAAAACGAATGCAATTTATTTGACTGGAAATTGTAGAAAGGGATTTATCCCTGCATTTCATTAGTAACCATAGCGAATCGCAGATAATTCTCTCAATTTTTTGATCTGCTCAGCTTGACTTTCTGACAAAGTCAGCTTATTGTCAATCAACACACGTGAGATGTCAACGTTCATTTGGCTTAGAATAAACGGAGTAGAGGTCCCATCATCCTTTAATCGTCTTTTATAACTCACTAACTGATTTTTCAAAGGAGCAAGTTGAGGCGTATCCTTTATATCTTCCAATAGATGATTTATGATCGTCAGGGCTTCACAACGTCTTTCACTTCCTCCAGCGAACCATTTTAATGGTGTCATACTCATTTTCCTCCTGAAATATTTGAAAAGCTATCATTCCTAGCTCTCATGCTAATATTTTACCCAAATACCCTGTGTAAAAAAGTCAGCAAAAATGGTAATGTTGCGACAATATTATTGATCACATGCACCGCATAGGAAGGATAAATGCTCTTGGTATAGCGGGTCAAACTAGCAAAGATGATGCCAGATGTTGCAAAGACGAAGATATCTAACAAACTAGGCAGGCTTGAAAAATGAGGAAGAGCAAATAAAATTGACGGAAGAAGCAAATCAAGGCCAAATCTCGAATGCTTAAAAAAGGCGTGTTGCAGTAATCCTCTATAGATTAGCTCTTCCATAAGTGGAGTCAGAAAGAACAAAGTTATATAGATACCTAGCTCAGCAAAGTTGGTCCCACTATAACCGATCAATACGGCCCAACCTTCAGCAGTTGACTGAACATGTTTAGCTGTCTGAACGTTAAAAGAGATCTGGAGCACTACCACTAATACTGTCAAAATCGAATACCAAAGCCATTTTTTTCTTGGAATGCGAAAGAGATAACCATGGCCTGTCTTAACCAGAATCCAAATCATGACTCCGCTAAATAGCAAACTCAAGAGATTTTGAATCCAGACGAAATTGCCAATCTGGGAAGAAAATTGCCAATAATTTTGGACAATAAGCGTCAGCTGAGAAAGGCCAAATACGAAAAATAGATAAGAGAAAACTGCACTAATTTTGAAGACAAGCTGATACTTTTTCATTTGAACCCTCCTTTGTAATCTCGGAACATCTCTAATATAAACCATATTTCTCCAAATCCTTACTCCAAATCCTAAATGGTACTTGAGATTTCCTGAATGGTTAAATAGTGATAAAACAACATAGATATCTATGCTCTCGTTTCAAAAAATCACTGCCTCCCCCAGATAAGCCTGAGGAAAACAGTGATTCAGTTTTTAGGAATTAGGAATGAATACACGAAATCAATTGATCTTATGATTTTTTGTTTTTCAAGAATTCATCGTATTGTTTTTGCATTTCGTTCAATACTTTTTCGTAGGCACCTTCAGATTTCAATTTTTCCATCAATTCTGGAATAGCTTTGTCTGGGTCTACAGTACCAGTGTTGATAGCTGTATCGAATTGTTGCATTGTGTTAGAGATTGCTGAGATTTCAGATTTCACACTGTCAGTGTTAAAGATGAATCCAAGCGCTGGAGATTCTTTAGCTTCTGCCAATTGTTTCTTAGAATCTTCGATTTGTTGGTCTGTAACGTTTTCGTTGATGTAAAGGATCCAGTTGTTACCAGTGTTCCATCCACCCATGTGAGTGTTTCCTTTGTAGCCATCAAGAACGCGAACACGGTTTTCTTTACCTTCAATTTTTTCCCAGTTCTTGCCTTCTGGACCGTAAACAAGACCGTTCAAGAGTTCTGGGTTAGTGTTCAAGAGGTTCAACACTTCCATTGATTTTTCTTTGTTCTTAGAGTTGTTTGAGATAACAAAGTTAGCAACTTGTGTTGTTTGGTTTTTCTTGATGAAGTTAGTGAATGATTTGATTTGGATATCTTTGTTCGCAACACGTGAAAGCAAGCTGTTACCGTAGTCAGCTGGTCCTACTGTTTCTTCACGAACGAACCAAGTATCTTGTTGAAGGTCAAATGAAGTATCGCTTGTTGCTACGTCTTTTGGAATGTATCCAGCTTCATAGAATTTGTGAAGAGTCTTCAAGTGTTCTTTGAAACGAGGAACGTCGTAACGGTTTACGATCTTAGTAGTGTCCCCTTCAAGGTCGATAACGAATGGAAGACCGTTTGCTACTGGGTAGTCAAAGTTCTCAGAAGGGATGAAGTTCTTAGTAACTGCAAATGGAACTACATCTGGAGCTTTTTCTTTGATTTGTTTCAAGACTGGCTCAAGTGTTTCGTATGAAGTAACACCTGAAATATCGATACCGTATTTAGCAAGAAGAGTTCCGTTGAAGGCGAAGTTTTGAGATGATGCAACGTTGGCTGCAACTGGAACAGAGTAAATTTTACCGTTTACAGTGTTACCTTTGATGTAAGCTGGGTCAAGTGCTTTATAAAGTTCTGCCCCTTCTTTCTTATACAATTCTGTCAAGTCAGCATAAGCACCTTTTTGAGCATTTACAATGTAGTTATCTGCAAAGGCGATATCGTAGTTTTCACCAGATGATGTGATAACTGACATTTTCTTACCATAGTCACCCCATCCAAGATATTGGATATCCAATTTGGCACCAACTTTTTCTCCGATGATTTTGTTAGCATTTTCTAGCAATTCATCCAAGTTATCTGGTTTGTCACCGATTTGGTACATTTTGATAACAGTCTTATCACCTGAAGCTGAGTCAGCAGCTTTTTTGTTGTTACCTGAAAGGTTCCCACAAGCAGCAAGACCTGCAGCCAAAGCGACTACACTAGCAGATGCAAAAGCATATTTTTTCCAGTTTTTCATGATAAAAACTCCTTTTTTTATTTTTAAACTTATAAACAATTTAATGATTTTAACTTCACGCAAGGGAAGTTGGGAAATGAGAAATGATTTTTCTCAACAAGCACTATTCTTTCACACCACCGATAGTCAAACCTTTTACAAAGTAGCGTTGGAAGAATGGATACAAAATCGCGATTGGAAGGGTTGCCACCACAACCATGGCCATACGTCCGGTTTCTTTCGGTAGAGCAACTCCAAGTTGACCAGATAGGCCGACTGCTTTTGCGATGTAGTCCATATTTTGCTGGATTTGCATGAGCAAATATTGCAATGGATACAAGTTATCACTCTTAATGTAAAGAAGGGCGTTGAACCAGTCATTCCAGAAACCAAGAGCTGTCAAGAGCGTGATGGTTGCGATACCTGGTAGTGACAATGGCAAACAGATTTGGAAGAAAATCCGGGCCTCACTGGCACCATCGATACGAGCGGATTCGAGAATAGCTTCGGGAATGGTCTTCTTGAAGAAGGAACGCATCAAAACAATATTGAATGGTGAGAGAAGCATTGGAACAATCAAGGCCCAAACAGTGTCACCAAGCTGAAGTACACGAGTTACCATGATATAACCTGGTACCAAACCAGCATTGAACAACATACTAAGTAGAACGAAGATTGTAAAGAATCTGCGATACTTAAAGGTTGTCCGTGAAATGGCGTAAGCATAAGTTGTTGTGATAAAGACATTTGTCAATGTCCCAACTACGGTTACAAAGACTGAGATGAAGAGGGCTTGGAGGATTTTATCCTTAAACTGTGCCAAGAACTCAAATCCGTCTAATCCAAATTGAGATGGGAAGAAGCTATATCCATTTTGGAGGATACTCTTTTCATCTGTCACCGAAATCACGATAACGAATACGAAGGGTAGGATACAAGAGAGGGCAACCAAACCAGAAATTGTACTAAAGAAGATATCTGCTTTCTTACTGAAGGAGTGAATGCCGACATTATCAATTTTTTCTTTTTTAATTTTCTTTTCTGTCATATTCTCCTCCTTTCTAGAACAAGGCTGAGTTTGGATCAACTCGTCTTGCAAGTAAGTTTGATAGGATAACCAGAATCAAGCCGACAACTGATTGGTAGAGACCTGCTGCTGAAGCCATCCCGATATCCGCTGTCTGAGTCAAACCGTTATAAACATATACATCCAAGACGTTGGTTACGTTATAAAGCTGACCAGCATTGTGGGGGATTTGGTAGAAGAGACCGAAGTCTGCACGGAAGATGTTTCCGACTGCAAGGATGGTCAATACAGTTACCAATGGTGTCAACTGCGGAATGGTTACATTGCGAATTCGTTGCCATTTGCTGGCCCCGTCCACTGTCGCTGCTTCGTAGTAGGTTGGATCAATTCCCATGATTGTCGCATAGTACATGACACTGCTATATCCAAAACCTTTCCAAATACCTAGGAAAAGTAGGAGATATGGCCAGATGCCTAAGTTAGCGTAGAAATTGATTTCCTTCATCCCGATAGACTCTAGGAAATGGTTGAACACACCTTTATCAATGTTTAGGAAAGCATCTGTAAAGAAACTGATGATAACCCAAGACAAGAAGTAAGGGAACAACATGGAAGTTTGGAAGATCTTAACCATTCTCTTAGAACGGAGTTCACTGAGGATGATGGCAATCCCTACAGATACAATCAAGCCAATAAAGATAAAGCCGAGATTGTAGAGGACAGTATTTCGTGTGATAATAAAGGCGTCTTTTGAACTAAACAAGAATCTGAAATTATCAAGTCCGACCCATTTACTATTCATGATACTATCTATGAAACCATTACTGGTCATGTGGTAGTCTTTGAAGGCAACCACGTTCCCAAATACTGGAATGTAGAAGAATAGAATCAACCAGAGCGCCCCTGGTAAAACCATCAAGAGAAAGATCCAGTTGTCTCTCAAGGTTTTTGAAAACTTATTCATAATTTCCTCCCTTTTTTATTTTGATATCCATCTAAAAATTCCTTTTTAGACTTTTGATAACGATTACATTATTAGTATACTCCTATTTGAAGGTTAGGTTAAACTACTAATTATAGAAAAAACTCCACAAATTATTTTATGTGGAGTACTTTTTTAAGAAAGGGGTGTTTCACGGGAAACACTCTGCCCAAGGCAAGGTGTTCTTGTTTCTTATGTCGTGTAGATGGTTGAAGCTGTCGCAATGGTATGCCACTGGTTGGCTGTTGTGGCTGCGAAGTCCTTATCTGCGTAAAAGTCAGTAAATGGTAAGATTTCCACTTCTAACTCATCGATACGGTCCAGCTGACCTGCCAGATAAGCCTCGATGCGACTTTCTGCTCGCTTGATGCGTTGCAAGAGTCCGCCCATACGGATATCAACTGTGTCCAAGCCAAAGACCTTGTTTTCTTTCAGCCATTGGCGGCTAAAGAGGGCATGGAAGTCTTCGATTTGGCTTCTAAGTTTTGGTAATTCTTGTCTTGCGATTGCTTGCAGACTTTCCTTATCGTTTACTTGATAGGCCTGACGAATGCGCCGTCCCACATCGACTTTGCTACTTAAAATCTGATTCAACTGGGCCTGAGTTTCAAAGAGGTAGGCATAGTTGCCAGCTTTTTCTTTAATGTTAGCAAGAGTCTTAGCAGCCTGAGCGAAGTGGGGCTTATCTTGTTCAGGTTTCATGTGTCGGTCAAGGAGCGGACAGAGAATATCCTGATAAAAGACATAGCGGTTGGGATTGATGCCACTGAGATTGCCTGGTAGGTCTGGTAAAAGGTTGGCAAGGTCAATCTGCATAAAATCTTCAACCGATAGACCTGTATTGGTCTGGAAATGAACAGACAGTCGGTCTAGGTCATTGCGATAGCTGAGTTCTGCCCAGATTTGCAAACTTGGTAGGACAGAGAATTGGGCAGTTTCACCACCATTGTCCCCCCAACCCGTTACAATGACTTCTTTGATATCATTGGCACGGCAGGCTTTATTAGCTTCGACTGCGATGAGACGGCTGAAATGGTTAGTGGGTGTGAAACCGATCCACTTCCAAGCACCACCTGCAAAGGCAAGGTCATGGCTAATCTTGTGATGGTTGCGGAAGTTGCGATTGTATTTTTCCTCGCTATCCTGATAATAGTCCCAGTAAACCAAAGTCACACGGTCTTTGAGACGGTCTAGGTAGACACGAGTTTCTTCTGGAATTTCCACATCACGGTCGTACTGACCATCTGCTGACATAAGTTTAAAGAACATATCGCTCCACATCTGGCAGTGGAAACCATATTTGTCAGCAATATCTAGCACGCGCTCCAAGTGTTGGCACATAAGGAGACTACGATCCACAACACCGTTCAGAATCAAGTAGCGTCCCAAACCAACCAAGTGGGCTTCGTCCATCCCAATATTGACCTTGCGAGTCTTCAGTTTAGATAGGGTAGCAAACATGCCATCAATCAGGTCATAAACCTTTTCTTCGCCGATAAGGAGGATATCCTCCACATCACGGAGCTCCTGAACTTCTTTGACACCCCATTTAACGAAGGCAGACAAGTGGGCCAAGGTCTGAATGCAAGGAACAAAAGTCATGTCAAACTGCTGGGCATAGGCTTCGATTTCCTGTAACTCCTTAGCCGAGTAAGCCCCGCGGAAATAGCCAAAGTAAGGCTGCCCTTCAATCTGGTAGATGTCTTCCATGTAAAGTTCAAAGGTTGAGTAGCCCATGAGAGCCAAGACCTCAATCATCTGCTTGGCAGAAGCCATATTTAGCACCGCATTTCTCGAACAGTCTGCCATATAAGCCAAATCTTCATAAGCCGCCTGCTCCTCAATCTCTACCTTATCACTTTCTTCTAGAGATGTTGCCAACAAGGACAAGGCACGATAAAGTTGGTGGGGTTTGCGGTAGGTCAATTGATAGTGACCATCCTCACCCTTGATAGAGATAGATGCTTGATCAGACTGAGCGACAGATACTTCCACATCTGGTAAAGAGATGTGACCTTTTAAAACCTCAATAGCTTGCGCTTGTTTGGGACTAAGTCCTGTAAATCTTACCATTGATTTTCCTCCTGTAGCCAGTTGACAAGGGCACCGTAGAGATTGGAATCTGCATGATAGGTGCAGGCCTGGATAACAGGTGCGACCGTGTATTCTTCGTAGGTCTCGACAAAGTTATCAACAGCCTTCTTGACACCTTGGATAAAATCTGGATTTTGACTGATAGAGCCACCCAGACTAATGACATCTGGATCAATCAGATACTGAATATTGAGCAAGCCTTGCGCCAGATTACGGTTCATGCGCTCAATAGCTTCTTGACAAAGGGTATTACCTTCTTTAGCTTCTTGGTAAATCTTGCGACCGTCCCAGTCAGTCTGACCAGATTTTTCAATCACGTATCGCACCATATTTCCAGTTGACGCTAATTGCGACCAGTTGTTGAGCTTTTCAGCAGGGGCAAGAGTTGTCATGTAGCCAAATTCTCCACCCAGACCGTGGCGACCTCGATGAAGTCTACCATTGATAATCATGGCTCCGCCAATCCCTGTCCCAATCACGACACAGGCTGCATTTTCAAGTTCTGGATGAGCCAGCAATTCACTGAGTCCAACGCAGTTAGCATCATTTTCCAGATGGATAGGAATCTGATAAGAGCTAAGCGCCTCATACCAAGAAAATCCGTGAATGTAGGGTACTGCACTGAAGCCATCAATCACACCTGTCTCTTGATTGACCGCGCCTGGAACGCTCATAGCAATCCCGCTATAATCCTGCTCTGACAAACGTTGATCTAGCCAAGCTAGTAAGTCCTCCAAACTTTCTGGCGTTGGAATGCTTGTCTTATCTAGTATTTTCCCATCAGGAGTCAGACTGGCAAACTTAATTCCAGTCCCTCCGATATCAATCGTTGCAATGGTCATTGTTTTTACCATAAAAAGGGGCGAATCAGCAGTTAGTTCTTACCTTTTCGCCCCTCCTTTCTTTTTATGTTTACTCTTTGAAATTAAATTTCTTCTTTTTTGATGAATTCTGTACGAATCTCTTGTGGTGAAATGAGGCCTCTATGAACTGGGTATGGTCGTTCAAGTAGGTCAAGGAAGAGATGTTGACTTTCCGGTACACGTACATTTTCACTACACATATTGTAGTAGCGAAGAACATATCCTTCTTCATTTTCAGCTACCTTAAAGGCTGTTGGACAGATTTGCGGTATGCTGAGAACAGAATGGCTCAAGAGGCTACCAGTCGCAGCCACGCTTCCTTCTTGTCTAGCAAGCTGAAGGCTGGTAAACGGTGTCTGCAAGGCTTTAGCACGACGATAGGCTGAGAAACGTTCTTGGGCTTGGTGGCATTCAAGCGCAAACTCGACTTCAAACTCACGCAAGCATTGTGCTTCTGGTGTTGGGAAGTAACCCCAGTCACCTAGCTCACCTGATGCACGCAAAATAGTCACTGCAATGGTGTCGTCTCCAAGGATTTCGTATTCATTCAATCCCTTGTTGGATACAGTCACACCTTTTTCATCGTCATACAGACTAACAAAGGCTTGTTGGTGTTGAGGATTTTCAGGATTTTCCCATGAAGCTGCTGGTTTGTTTGGTCGTGTCACCACCTCATAAATGCTTTCAGAATCATTGCTTGGACGCGTGTTGTGAGTCTTGACCAAGAGACGGATACGGTGGTCTTTGGCAGTGTTAGTAAAGCGAGTCTTGCAACGGATTTGTGGATTATCAACGAAGATAGTCATCTCAGTTTCCAGAGGAATGCTTGTCAATTCTTCTGAACGTCCAGCTTCACGCTTCATAAACTCGATGATGCCTTTTTGCTCTTCTTCTAGCTTTTCATCTGCACTGACAGGCACAGTCAATTCATGTTTGAGCAAAATCTTAGCGTAGCGAGCTGTGTTTTCCAAGACCTCGTAGCCCTTAAGCTCTGCATAGATTGGCTCTGTTCCTTTTGGTTGGAAGTAAATATACTCGTTTCCGATGTCACCACGGTCTTCGAAGCGGATAAAATCTTCATAGGCTTCGTGAGTTGTCTTGTCATAAACTGTGATGTTGTCATCCACACTCACCGTTACAAATGGCGTATCAATCACTCCGTTTTGGTAAATACCGTCGCGGTGTTCTTGTTCTCCTTCCAGCAATTGGAAAGTTGTCCAAGAAAGCGGTGCTAGGTGAACTGGAATGGTCACGCGCACTTGTCGAGCAATACGAGCTTGGCGGAACTTATCTTTTGGTAAATCGTACTCAAAATTAGCTCCGAGGTCTTCGATTTTAGCCTCTACAGGACGCCCATCCAAGTCCTCCACACGATAACTTGGCAAGGTTAAGGTAGTCATCTTCTTGTAACCTTCTGTTGGGTGCAATTCCTTGAAATCACAAACCGCAACATCAATCACTGTGCTGACAGTATCAACCTTATCATGCAAGCCTGTGTTAATGACAGTAAAGAGATAATCACTTTGAGCCTTAACCGTAGCAATTTTACCCTTCCACTCGTTGAGAAGGTTGGTCTTGACAAAATTTCCGACTTGATTGACCTTGGCAAAACGCGTTTCCATCTCACGGTGAACTTCGTCCACGCTACAGCCACAGATGCTATCATGCGGCGCATTTTGCAAAAGAGTTTTCCAAGCATAGGTCAACTGATCCTTGTGGTTGTGGCCCCCAGTGATAATCGTCAAAGGTTCTACAACTTGCTCTAGGAGGTTGCTATTTTCTTGGAAGGCTTGTTTGAGATAAATACGAGATGAAGAAGTGTTGGCAAGTGTGTACCAGCCGTCTGTTTCCTGACTGGTCAACTCACCTATAACCGTTGATAATTGCTCTGGTAGGGCACTTTCCACGGCTTGGACATATTCATCAAAAGAACTATGAACAAAGGTTACATCTGGGAAGAGTTCATTTGCCACACGAATGGCTTCACTCAAATTTTTCTGGACAGGCTGATGGTCACAGCCATTCATCATCAACCACTGGTTGGTCGAAGCATAGTCACGCACGTCTGCCAGTTTTTGTTTCCAGAAGGTCAAGGCCTCGTCTTTATCAACTGGAATTTCATTCCCATTACTGTACCAGTTGGCAAAGAGAATCCCGAGGACACGACTACCATCCGCACCCTGCCAGTACATTTCTGAAAACTGGGAAGTAAACTGCTCATCTTCGAGAACTTGGTTGTCAAATCCAATCGGCTTCACACCACGACCAAAGGCCGCCACGTGAATGCCTGATTTTTGAAGAATTTGAGGCGCTTGTCCCATATTTCCAAAGGTATCTGGAAAGTAACCAATTTGAGTAGATTTGCCCCATTTGGCAGTTTCTTGCTGACCAATAAGAGTATTGCGGACATTGGCTTCACTTGAAATCAAGTAATCATCCTGCAAAATGTAAAAGGGACCAATTTTCAATTTTCCTTCGTCAATGTAGCGTTGAACTTTGTCACGATTTTCAGGGCGAATTTGCAAGTAGTCGTCAAGGACAATAGTTTGTCCATCCAAGTGGAAACTCTTGAACTCAGGGTCATTTTCAAAGAGATCAAAGAGATTGTCAAATAATTCCACCAACTGCATACGGTGGCTTTCAAAAGGCAAGTACCACTCACGATCCCAGTGACTATGTGAGATAATATGTACGACAACATTTTCCATGAAGTAAAACCTCATTCTAAATTTAAATTTTTATTGTTAACGTTTTAAATGTAAATTTGTGATTCTTTCTAAGAATCAGTTGCGCTAAAGCGTGTTCCTTAGCGGATATCCAAGTAATCCAAGACCAATTCACAGAACATCATGTTGGCCCAAGAGAACCATTCACGAGAGTAGAGAGTTGGGTCATCTACGTGGAAGCTTTCATGCATAACACCTGTACCACCATCGCAAGCAACCAGCTGATCCAGCAAGAATTTCTTCTCTGCCTTATCTGTCGTTGTCAAGCCTTGGATAGACAGAGCGATTGGCCAGATATAGCGATAGAAGGTATGAGAACTTCCGAGACCGCTAGCGTATTCTCCTTGGTAGAAGTATGGATTTTCAGGGCTCAGAATGGTACGACGAGTTGCTTGATAGACTTCGTCGTCAATATCGCAGTAGCCCAGATAAGGTGCAGCCAACAAACTTGGTACGTTTGGATCATCCATGATGCTAGCATTTCCTAGACCATCCACTTCAAAGGCATAAATCTTTTCGCCCTTGCTATTGGTGGTGTAAGCGTAGTTTTCGATTCCTTCTTGGATTTCAGACTGGAGGCGCTTAGCATCAGCAATAATGCTCTCGCTATCAGCTAGATTCAATTCTGCAAAGATTTCTTGCACATAACCCAAGACTACTACAGCAAACATATTGGACGGAATCAAGTAACTATACTGACAGCAATCATCACTCGGACGAAAGGCTGACCAAGTCATACCTGTCACTGCAAAATCAGGTCCAAAGCCATCATTTACCAAAGTGTCTTCCTTGCGGTCCGTATCTCGGACAAAACGATAAGGAGAGTTCTTGTGGTCTTGTTCTACCGTCCACAGATTGAGGATTTCCTTAGTCGCTGCGACAAAAGTCTCATCAAACTGACTAATCTCGCCAGTCTCTTTCCAGAGGAGATAAGCCAACTGCAAAGGATAGCAAAGCGAGTCCACCTCGTACTTGCGTTCCCAAATCCAGCCATTAAGGTCTGTATGGTCGGTCTCGTGGTGCCCCTTCCAGTTTTCCTCAATATTAAAGGAATTGGCATAAGCATCCTTGAATACCAAGGTCATCTGACGCTTGACCAAACCTGCAATGGTCTGACGCAGGAGGGGATCTCTTTTAGCCACATGCAGGTAGGGTCTGAGTTGGGCTGTCGAATCTCGAAGCCACATAGCAGGAATATCCCCAGTCAAGACAAAGGTTGAACCATCTTCTAGGATTTCAACCGTATTGTCCAAGGTGTCTGTATAGCAACGCTCAAAAACGTCCACCCACTCTGGATGGTCCTTAGCCCGCTCTGCCACTTCACCTAGCCACTCTCTAACAATTTCTTTTGAATAAATCATCGTTCAGTATCCTCTTTCAAACAAGTTTCATTTTCAGTATATAGCTTTTGAGACAGAAAATACATACACAAATGATAGTCATTTTTCTACAAAATAGTTATCTTTGAAACTCCTTTTCTAAAGGTTATCTTTTTCTGATATAATGTAGAAAAACAGCTAAAGGAAAGACTATGAAACCACTACTTGAAACCATCGATACCCGCTTTGGAACTGCCAGCAAGTATCCCTTTTCTCGGGGAAATACCCTACCATACACAGGCGTGCCTTTTGGGATGAATTACTTTGTACCCCAGACCAGTGACCAGGAGGGCTCTTGGTTTTTCGATCCGCATCTGCCTATCTTTCAGGGGATTCGATTAACCCACCAGCCCAGCCCTTGGATTGGCGACTACTCTTGGCTCCTTCTGACACCTGTCACAGGCCAACTGGGTGGAGACAGCCTCTTCCATCGTCAGTCTTCTTATGACATAGATAAGGCCTCTTTCAAACCTCATTATCTGAAGATTTTCTCCCTGCGCTATCAGATTGAAAGCCAGCTCACACCAACTTGCTACGGTGCTTCTATTCGTTTGGAGCAAAAGCAAGGCAAAGCCCTCTCCCTCTATCTTCACGCAGCAGATGAACTGACAGTAGAGCAAGTAGATAAGCGGAATCTTGCCCTACGACAAGAAGGAAAAACTGAGACCAACAAAAATCCACTGATACTGTTCACATCCCTGCAAATGAATACGGATATTCTTGCTGTCAATCAAGAAGACGGAGACTGGCGAATTGACTTAGCAGATAGCTATGCTGAGATTCAGCTAGCGACTTCTTTCATCTCGCCTTCTCAAGCACTGCTTAATCTACCTCAAAAAGACTTCGATAACTGCAAAGCAAATGCACAAGCGGACTGGGAAAATCTCCTCCATCGTTTTGACATTATAGAGACAGGAGAAGGTGACCGAACCTTCTTTGATCACTGTCTTTACAGACTCTTCCTCTTCCCACAGACTTTTTATGAGGTTGATGAATCAGGGCAAGCCATCCACATGGATCTGGCTACTAATACTGTCAAGCCTGGTGTCCTCTTTAGCAACAATGGTTTCTGGGATACCTTCCGCACCACCTTCCCCCTCTTTGCCCTTGTCATACCAGAGCATTATCGTCTCTTTTTAGAAGGATTTCTCAATAACTACCGCGATACTGGTTTCCTTCCAAAATGGTTGGCTCCAGATGAACGTGGCATGATGCCAGGTACTCTGTTAGATGGCATTATCGCAGATAGCGCCTGCAAGGACATGACCCCTGACCTAGAAGAAGAACTCCTCCAAGCCATGCTTGAAACAGCCAGCAAGGCCGACCCTCTCGGCATCAATGGTCGTCACGGACTAGCCCAATACCAAGAACTTGGCTACCTCTCTACCGACCACCACGAAAGTGTTAGCCACACCCTAGACTATGCCTATAGCGATTTTTGTATCGCCAGCTGTGCCAAAAAACTTGGTCAGAATGACATTGCGGAAACCTATAGGACTGCTTCACAAAATTACCGCCATCTATTTGATGCTGAGACAGGTTACATGCGAGCGCGAGACAATCAAGGAAACTTCCGCCCTGATTTCTCTCCTTATAGTTGGGGACGTGATTATGCCGAATGTTCAGCCATCCAAGCAACTTTAGGCGTTCTCCACGACATCCCAGGCTTGATCCAGCTTATGGGTGGAAAAGAAGCCTTTAGCAACTATCTTTTAAAAGCCTGTCAGGAGGCTCCCCTCTTTGAGACAACAGGTTATGGCTACGAGATTCACGAAATGAGCGAGATGGCTACTGCTCCTTTTGGACAAATAGCCATTTCCAACCAGCCGAGTTTCCACATTCCTTATCTCTTCCGTTACAGCAACTACCCTGACTACACTGCCCTTCTTATCAAGACCGTACGTCAGAAAGCCTTTCACCCAAGCTGGCAAGCCTATCCTGGCGATGAAGACAATGGTAGTCTCTCTGCCTGGTACATCTGGTCGGCTCTCGGATTCTATCCAACCTGTCCAGGAAAGCCCAGCTATGATCTCGGAATCCCTCTCTTTAATCACCTCCGTATCTACCTAGCTAAAGAAAATAAATGGCTAGATATTCATACTGAGCAAAACCACAGCCACTTCAACTTTGTCAAAGAATGTCGACTGGACACAACTCTAGTATCAACTATTCAACACCAAGACCTCCTAAAAGCTGAGCAACTAACCTTCACACTTGGCTGGTTGCCAAGTCAGTCGTCCACTTCCTGAAATGCAAAAATCTCCTAGCAGACTTTCCTGCTAGGAGATTTTCTTATGAGAGGTACTTGTTTGATACTCAATGAAAATCAAAGAGCAAACTAGGAAGCTAGCCGTAGACTGTACTTGAGTACGGCAAGGCGAAGCTAACGCGGTTTGAATTTGATTTTCGAAGAGTTTAAGCTTTGAAAATTGGATTTATCATCTGATAAGTATCAAACAATCTACCAATTAAGCTTCTTCGTCTTCTTTACGACGACGGCCTGCAAGACCAAGACCAAGTAATGCACTTGCGGCAGCTGCTAGCATAGCTACAGTAGAATCTGCTGTACCTGTATTTGGCAATTCTTTAGCTGCTTTACGCGCGTTTGTTGCTGCTTCTTGGCTAGCATTAGCTGCTGCTTGAGTAGTAGCTGGAGCTACAACTGGTGTTTGAGCAGATTGGTCGTTAGCTGGAGTTGCATGATCAGTTGATGAAGCAACCTTCGCCATGAAGTCTTCGATACGTTTAACCATTGCATCCACTTCTGCTTGACTTGCGTCTGCATTAGCAAATACTTTCTTAGCATCTGCTGATAATTTATTCGCTTCTTTTGCAGCTTCTGCATCAAACTTAGCTGATTCTTTAATGATTAGTTCATCTAATTGACGAATAGCGCCTTCTAACTTAGCTTTATCCACTTTCGCTTCATTGTTCGTTGCTCCATTATTGCCAGAAGTTACATTTCCTCCATTATTTTGAGCTGAAGGACGTTGTTTGAATGCATCATCTCTTGGAATTGCTAATACTTGACCCTCTTTTGTAACAATAGTTACATTTCCAGCTTTATCAATGTTAACAGCTAGATTTGTCTTACCATCTTTCATAACTTTCATATTACCATCTTTATCAATTGTAATAATCACGTTAGAGTCTTTAGATTTGTAAATTGTATTCCCTTGTGCATCTATTTCTTTCAAGAAATCATCTAGATCAAATTCATCTACATCTGTGATAGCTCCCAAAATCATGAATTGGAATTTTGCTTTTTCTTCTGGAGTAATATTAGTAAGGTCTGTTACCGTTACTTTACTCAAGTCGATATCAAGATTATCTCCGCCATGTTTAGATTTAGACACAGCTTCTTTATCTTTCACTAGTTGTTCTTTAGAAATTGTTGCTGTAGAACCGTCTGGCATTGTGACTGTGGCATTACCCTTATCATCTACTACTACAGTCGCTCCTGGATTTACTGCTTCAATTGTTTTCTTAACAGCTTCTTTTTCAGCATCTGTTAAGTTTTCTTTATCTCCAACTAATGTACGAACAGCTGGAGTTTTAACTTTAGCGTTTGTTGCTTCGTCAGCTAATTTTTCTGCTGGAATGACTAAGTCTGAAGCTGGGATTTTAAGAACTGTTCCATCACCTTTCGTTACTGTTGCGTTGCCTTTATCATCTACTACTACAGTTGAATCTGGGTTGACGGCTTCTACAGCTTTCTTAACTTTTGCTTTTTCTTCATCTGTTAAGTTAGCTGGATCTTTTACTACAGTCTTAGCTGCTGGTGTGTTTGCATCGTTACCACCATTAGGTTTGTTAGCATCGTCTTGGACTTTAACTAAGTCTGTTGATGGGATAACTGAAACATTACCATCTTGGACTACTGTTGCATTTCCTTTATCGTCTACTACAACTTCAGCACCTGGATTTGCTGCTTTAACTTTATCTTCGATGGCTTTCTTCTCAGCGTCAGTTAATTTCTCTGGATTTGCTACTTTTGTTTTAGCTGCTGGTGTAACTGCATTGTCTTTAGCTTTTCCATCGTTCACATCTTTTTCAGATTTTGTTAAATCTGATGCTGGGATAACTGCTGTATTTCCGTTTGGAAGTGTTACTGTTGCGTTTCCTTTATCGTCTACTACTACAGTTACTCCTGGGTTTACAGTTGACACTTTATCTTCGATTGCTTTCTTCTCTTCTGGAGTTAGAGCATCCGGATTTGCAACTTTTGTCTTAGAAGCTGGTTTAACAATGTCATTTCCTGCTTTTGGTGCTTTTTCTGCATCTGCATTCTTCGTTAAGTCTGCTGCTGGAATTACAGCTGTCTTACCTTCTGGTGTTGTGACTGTCGCATTTCCTTTATCATCTACAACTAC